>JBFLYE010000042.1 GCA_040756715.1 bacterium | reverse complement strand
CTGCATCGCTCCTTGTCATCCTTAATCTTAAGAAATAGCTCATTTTCATTATCAAATCTTATTTCATCCCTTATCCATTGATGAAAAAATATGGTTATCTCTTTTCCATAAATATTCCTATTGAAGTCAAAAATATGTGTCTCAAGGATAAGGTTTTTTTCATCAAATGTCGGTCTTATCCCAAGATTTGCCATTCCATTAAATATTTCATTATCTACCCTTATTTTTACAAAATATACCCCTTTTCTTGGGCAAAACAAATTTTCATCCCAGATAAGATTTGCAGTGGGAAAACCAAATTTTTTTCCCCTTCCTTGCGATAAAAAAACAATTCCAGAGAAGCTTAAGGGTCTTTTAAGGAAAGAATTAGCCTCTTTTATCCTTCCTTGTAAAAGGAGGTCTTTTATCAAGGAGGTGCTTATACGGGTATTGGAAAAAGAAATCTCTTCAATAACAAACACCAAAAATCCCTTTTCCTTTCCCATTACCTTAAGCCTCTTCACATTTCCCCTTCTGTTTTTTCCAAAACAAAAATCTTGACCACACCAGAGCTCTTTCATCTTAAGGTTTGTAAGCAAAAGCTCTATATATTGAGAGGGAGAGAGCCCTTCTATTCTGTTAAAATCAGCAAGAACAAGGTGTTTTATCCCTAATTCAGCAAGGATTCTATCCCTCTCCTTTTCCTGAAGAATGTATTGAGAAGATCTTGGATGTTGTAAAAATGTAAAAAGAATAGGGGTAATATTGCTCTTTTTTGAAGATTCTATTGCCTGTTTTATCAAATGTTGATGGCCAATGTGAAGTCCATCAAAGATTCCTGGGATAATACAACTAGGATAATTTAAGATGGGAATATCACCCTTGTGGATAATCATTAAATTCGCAATTATAAAAGGTCATTATAGGTTGCAATAATCTTTATAGGCCTTAAAATCCCCTTTTTATTTTCTCCTATTCCAATAAAAATTCCATCCCTGGTTGATATTTTTAGCAAACCCTCCTTTCCCTCTATCCTCACTGGTCTTCCCTCCATTATTCTTTCAGCATCCTCTATTACTGCCTCATCCATAAAATAAAGGGCATCGCTCATTGAGATTATAAAGCCTTCTATTTTTTTCTCTTTGGCTTTTTCCTTGAGGGATTCTAATGTAACTGCATTTTCAATAGAAAATTTACCAATAGCTGTTCTTCTTAAAAAGCTTAAGGATGCACCTGTACCTAATGCCTCTCCCATATCAAAGAATAATGTTCTAATGTATGTTCCGCCAGAGCATGCTGTTTTAAACGTTGCCTCTGGTTGTTTTCCATCCATAAAATCAATAAGCTCTAATTGATAAATAGAAACCCTCCTTTTTTCTCTCTCAACGATTTTCCCCTCCCTTGCCAATTCATAAAGCCTTCTTCCTTGATGATGAAGGGCTGATACCATGGGAGGAATTTGCTCAATTGTTCCTATGAATCCTGGAATTGCCTTCTCTATATCACCTTTTGCAAGAAAGGAGGCATCCTTTTCAGATTGTATATTCCCCCAAATGTCCTGGGTATCTGTGGTTATACCAAATTTTGCCTTGGCAATATATCTCTTTTCAAGTGGATAGAAGAAGGGTATAATCTTTGTTGCCTTTCCAACAAAGACAAGAAGGAGACCGGTTGCTTGAGGATCAAGGGTTCCACCATGTCCTACCTTTCTTTTAAGAAGGCGTTTTACCTTCAAAACAGCATCAGATGAGGTAAGCCCTCCTGGTTTATCTAGCAATAACAATCCATCCATTGGTATGTGTTTATCTGTTCTAAAATTCGCTAAACATATAGGATTTTTTACGGTTGGTACAAAACAACCTTATTCCTTCCAGCCTCTTTTGCTGCATAGAGGCATTTGTCTGCTTTAGCAAATATATCCTTGCTTGTTTCAATCCCAGGATTTGGGTATACGGCTACACCAAGGCTTGCTGTAGCCTTATGGGGCTTTCCACCAAATGTCATGGGTGTGCTTTCAATATTTTTTCTTATCTTTTCTGCATAATCATAAGCAACATTCTGCAATGTCTCAGGAAGGACAACGGCAAATTCATCACCACCAAACCTGGCAATAAGCCCCTTTCCATTCATTGTCTTTTTTATTATATCCGATATAGTAGTAATAAGCCTATTTCCCTCTGCATGTCCAAATGTATCGTTGATATATTTTAGCTTATCAAAATCAATCATAATCAATCCTAATGGTTTTTTGTATGATTCTGCATAGGAAAATTCCTTTAAAAGATAATCCTCAAGATACCTATAGTTGTAAGTCTTGGTAAGCTCATCCTTTTCTGCCATCTCCTTTATCTTGGCAAATAGCTCAACCCTCTCAAGGGTTTCTGAAACCTGATGTGAGATAATCCTAAGAAGCCTCCTTTTCAAGGGTGGAAATGGCTCTTTATTGAATGAATGGATAGACAAAAGCCCCTTTGTTTTATCACCATAAAGGATAGGTAATATAAGCTCATTTTGAAACTCCTTTAAGCCAACCCAGAATAGCTCCTCCTTTGTCCCCTTTTCTGTAAAGAATTCCGGCTTCTTTGCTGACTGCTCTGGATTATTCTTCTTCCAAAAGGATTCCATATTCTCCTCAATTGACTTTATGCAATGGTCACTTATAAAACAGGTTTGCTTTATCTCGCCAATCAGCCTTTCTTCGTCAAGATAGAGGTAAGCAGATGCATGGTAGTTAAAGAATGGCTGGATTCTCTCTAATATCCAGGACAATATCTCCCTTGGTTTTGACATCTTTGGTGCCTCAGTTGAGATGGAATACAAAATGCCAAGCTCCTCTGTTTGTGCGGCAAGCTCCTCCTTTTCTTTTATTGTCTCCTCAAGCCTTTTCTCAAGCTCCTCCTTTTCTATAATCAGTTTTTCACTTTCCTTTATCTTTGTCTTTAGCTCATCCCTTTCTTTTATAAGGCTATTTATTGCCTCATTGAGCTTCTGCCTTTCTCTCTCAAGCTCTGTTTTGTCCTTGATGTGCTTTTCCTTTTCCTCAAGGAGCTCCATCTTTATCTTAAGGAATTCTTCCTTTTCCCTTAATTTGTTCTCTAAATCTTCCTTTGATTGGATAAGGGCCTGCTTTTCAACCACTATCTTTTCCTTTGTTTCCTGATCCTTTGCAATCTCCTTTACTACCTTTTCCTTTTCCTCGCTATATTCTTTTATTTCCTTTGCATTCTTAATGGCAATTGCTGCATGTCCTGCAATTATTGAAATCATCTTCAGGTCTGTTTCATTAAATGGTGCCCTAGAAGATTTATTATTCACATTCAATATGCCAAATATCTCATCTCCCACCCTTAAGGGTGCAGAAATTAGAGACTTTGTATAGTATTTTGGCTGGCTTTTTTCTATATTAAACCTAGGATCTTCTGTTATATCCTTAACCAACAAAGGCTCTCCTGTTTTGCATACATATCCTACAATGCCTGCTCCCTTTTTAAATGTCCTTTTTGTAATTGCCTCCTCCAAGCCTACAGATGCCTTTATGGATAGCCCGTCTGTTGTTGGATCAAGGATCATTAAAGAGCATATCTCTGCATCCATTGCCTTTGCCGCAAGGTTGACAATCAAGGAATATAGCTTTGAAGGCTCTAAGGTAAGAAGCAAATAACGAGATTTCTCAAACAGTTCATAGAACCTTGTAATGCTTGCTATTTCACCCTCCTTTCCTGTATATTTTACCCTTTCTGCAAGAAGGTTTATTGAGGCATTTGCAAGCTGAAAGATAAGGCTTACATCTGTCTCTAGTCCTCCTATGGTAACAGTGGGAATTGCCTTCAGGGTATAAAGGAATGCCTTTGTATCAAGGTGTAATTTTGCCGAGACCTGTTCGTAGTAATGGAGGTCTTTTCCTGCATCAACCAGTTGGCATCCATATATCATCCCTACTAATTCACCCCTTGAGAGAAGGGGGATAATGTAGCCTAAAAACTCTGCCTGACAGGAAAATACCGTGGGTTGTCTGCTTAGCAGGACATTGTTAGAGATTGAGACAAAGCTTTGGCTGCATAGCCTTCTTCCCTCCTCTTTCTCTTTAATCATTCTGCAAAATACCCTATCTTTCTCATAGATTTCTACCGGTTTTCTTTCTTTGTCAACCACCATAAATGGAGGGATGCCAAATTTTTTCTCAATGGTATCCTTTATTGTTTTCCACTCAAGGGATTGAATAAATTTGTTTAATATATCATCCATATAGTCGCTTCGCTTAAATTGTAAATTTTAAATTTTCTTTAACCTTCAATTTGCAATTTTAATATAGGCCTCTTTTCTTAATTCTTTAATAAATTGTGAAAGATATTCCTCAAGCCTTTTTTCTTTAAGTTTTTCCTCAATTAAACCTAAAATTTCATATTGTAGATCATCCCTTGTTTCATCTTTTGTTTTTTGCCTTATTCTTCCTTTTACCTCCATAAAAAGCTCATCCCTTATTTTTGCCAAATGAAGGCTTTCTGTTTCTCTCTTTTCACCCCCTTTTATGATATAAAATTTCTTCCCTACCTTAAATGGGTGGCTTATTTTTCCTTCATCAAGACTGAATGCCTGTTTTGAAAATTCCTCCTGCATCTCAGGATAGCAAAAAAATCCGGTATTTTTAATTTCTAAACCTGTTGTTCCAAATTTTGTAAGCTTAAGGAATGCCTCTTGAGCATCTTTTTCATTTTCTGCTTCGACAAAATCAACACAAACCTCATTTTGATACCTATCAAAATTTAAAAGAAGCTCATCTTCAGCTATCCTTATCCTTTCCTTAAAAAGGTTTATAAGCCTTGCCCGTAATATATCATTTTTTATTCTTAATTTTAAACAGGACTCATCTATTCCCTGTGCTTGCAAAGCCTCTTTGAACAAAGAGGGAGAAGAAAACGAGTTTTTTATCCCTTCTATTCTCTCAAGAATCAGGGTATCAGAAACCACAATTCCTAATTCAGCTGCTTTCTTTTGAAGAAGGATGTTGTCAATTATTGCTCCAATGTCCTTTTTTTCATAAGAGAGTTCTCTCTGGGTAATTATCTCGTCCTCTACCTTTGCAATTATCCTGTCATCGCAGCAAAGGTTAAATGTTACACATAAGAAAAACAAAAAAACTTTCTTCATATCTTAAGCATAATATAAAAATACAAGAAAATCAAGAAGAAAATTTACAAAAAGAAAAGTATTTGACAAATCATATTTACTTTTGATAAATTTATGTAATGAATATAATTGTAGCAATATGCCTGGCGGTTTTAACCTGCACCATCCTTTTCGTGGGTATATATTTTGTCTCTGCCCTTTCTTCCCTAAAGAAGACAATAGATGAAATTGGCGAGCTTGTGGTTTATATAAAAGCCGAGATGCTTGGATTAAAAGGCTCTATCTGTAAAGGACTAGATGCTATAAATATGTGCTCATCTATAATAAATGAGGTATCTGGTGGTTTTAAAACAATAAAAGAGAAGGTAATTACACCATTTGCCTTTATGCTTGGTATATATGCAGGAGTAAAATCTGGTCTAAATATTTTTCTAAAAGGGGGTGATAAAGATGGAGACAAGGGATAATAATCTAGCCCTTATATTCGCATTTACAGCGGGTGCAGCCTGCGGAGTAATCGCAGGCATTCTTCTTGCTCCTCAATCAGGAGAGGAAACAAGAAAAAAGATAAGGGAGGCAGGTGAGAAAATAAGGGAAAGGGGTGGTGTTCTTGTTGAAAAGGCACAGGGTCTAATAGAAGAGGAAAAAGAAAAGATAGAGGAATTTGTAGAGCATGAAAAAGGGGCTTTAAAAGAAAAGAAATCCATAATTGCAAAGGCTGTTGCAGCAGGAAAAAAGGCAATGAATGAAGAGATTGAGAGGATAAAAGAAAAGGCTTAATTTGAAAATATTTCTTGTCTTTCTTCCTATCTTTTTTATGGGATGCTGCCCATCAAAAGAGGCTTCTTTTAAAACAACAAAAGCTAATTCTTCCAAAAAGGAGATTTATCTTCAAAGGGCAAATTGCTATATTGGCTCAGAGAGCTATTCATTGGCAGAGAAAGAAATAAAAAAGGCAATTGAGATTTCTCCAGAGGATGGAAAGCTTTATCTTATCCTAGGAAGCATATATGATAAGAAAAATGAAAATAAAAAGGCGATCGAAGCATATATTGCTGGAATAAGGCTTTCTCACAAGACAAAAAATGAAAAAATTGGCACCCCTTCTTCTTATAATCCTTTTATCCCATTGCACAAAAGAGAAATTACCCAAGGAAAGCCCTGAGAGAATTCCTTATCACACAGATTATGGGCTTTCAATCCTCCTATATCCAGAATACAAGAAGGTGAAGGAGAATGAAAATGGTGTTTTGTTTTCAAGGGATAATGAGGGAGATATTGCAATTATTGTTTTTAGGGAAACCTCAAAAGAGATAAAAAGATATTACTCCCTTTCTTTTGGCAGATCAAGTTTCAGATTAGAAAATTGCGATAGCTATATCTTTACAGAGAAGCAAAAAGAGGGGTTTAGGGAATTTTTGAAAACAAGGCTTGAGATATTTCCCCATCAAAGGGACATTCAAGTTACAATAATTGCAAAAGAAACAAAAAAGAGGTATAATAAAATGTTCGAGATACTTTCAACCATAAAGATAGAATGAAAACCCGTTTTGCTCCAGCACCCACAGGATACCTCCATCTGGGAGGAGCCAGAACAGCCCTGTTTAGCTGGCTTTATGCAAGAAAGAATAAGGGAAAATTTGTCCTACGCATTGAGGATACGGATATCAAAAGGGAGAAAGAAGATGCGGTTTCGGGAATCCTTGAGGGTTTAAAATGGCTTGGGATAGATTGGGATGAAGGTCCCTATTTCCAAAGCAAAAGACTAAATATTTATCAAGAATATGCAAATATCCTTCTTAAAAAACAAAAGGCATATTATTGTTTTTGCACAAAGAGAGAGCTTGAGATAAGGAGATATGAGGCAGCTAAATTAGGTCTTCCACCAGGATATGATGGAAAGTGTAGAAGCCTTACAAGAGAAGAAAGGAGCATTTTAGAAAAGAAAAGAAAACCAAGCATAAGATTTCTTGTTCCTGATTGCAAGATAGTATTTTCTGACCTCATCAGGGGAGAGCTTGAGTTTGATAGCAAGACAATATCGGATTTTATTATCCTGCGTTCGGATGGGATTCCCACCTACAATTTTGCCTGTGTTATAGACGATAGCCTTATGGAAATAACAGATGTTATAAGGGGAGAAGACCATATCTCAAACACACCAAAGCAAATCTTGCTCTATAATGCCCTTGGTTTTAAAATCCCACAATTTGCTCATCTTCCCCTTATCTTTGGCCCTGATAAAACACCCTTGTCCAAGAGGCATGGGGCAATGGATGTCCTCTCTTATAGAGAAAGGGGTTTTTTACCAAATGCAATGATAAACTATATCTCCCTCCTTGGCTTCTCAACCGAGGATAGTAAGCAGATAATGAGCAAGGATGAGCTTATTTCTTTGTTTTCCTTTGTTAGGGTTCAAAAGGGAGGGGCAATATTTGATCTGAATAAGCTTCTCTGGATGAATGGAGAGTATATAAGAAAGGAAGATAGGCAAAAGCTTATTGAACTTTCTTTAGATATCTTTAAGGGAAAAGATAGAGAGTGGCAGGGAGAGGTAATTGAGCTTTTCAGGGAAAGGATAAAGACCATATCCGACCTTAAAAAAGAGGCCGATTTCCTCTTAGAGGATGAAATAGAAATAGATAAAAAGGCAGAGGAGGATTTCCTAAAAAAAGATGGTGTTTTAAATAACCTAAAAGCAACCTTAAATGCTTTAAAAAACCTTGAGCCTTTTACCAAAGAGACAACCGAAAAAACCCTGCGAGAGCTTGCCTTAAACCTTAATGTTAAAACAAAAGAGATATTCCATCCCCTTCGTGTTGTGGTAACCGGAAGGTCTGTCTCTCCTCCACTTTTTGACACCCTTTCCCTACTTGGAAAAAAGCTGGTATTAAAAAGGCTTAATTTTGCTATTTTCGGAAGGAACACCTATAGTTAATTCCATAACGCTTTACAAAATGTATGTGTTTAGATAATCTTAAGGAAAACTTTATAAAATTATGAATTTTGAATGTTGAATTTTGAATTAAAAAAGGAAAAACTTTATATAAAATTATGAATTTTGAATGTTGAATTTTGAATTAAAAGGGGAAAATTTTATAAAACTTAAACCTTCAATCCAAAATTCAAAATTTAGAATTCAAAATTGCTTAAAAGGGGGATGAATTTTTAAACAGATAAACACACACCCTAAATCTTTATTCTACCTTTTAATGAATCCCCAATCTCTGCAGGCCTGCCTTGATGATTGCAGAAAGAAGAGAGGGGTATGAGATGCCTGAAATGCTTGCCATCTTTGCTAAGTGCCCATCATAGCACCAGCCAGGATTGGGATTTACCTCAAGGAGCTTTGGATTTCCGTCAGCATCAAACCTCCAATCAAACCGGCAATAATCCCTGCATTCAAGCCTCTCAAATAGCTTAAGGGAGGAATCAATAATAAGGTCTTTTGTCTCATCAGAAATATTTGCGGGTATGGATTTTATCTTCCAATATGGGGAACTGGAAAGCCATTTTGCCTCATAGCCACATATCCTTGGAAGGTCTGGTGGAAGCTCTGAATAATCCTCCTCTATAATGGGAAGGATATTGTAGTCATCTGGCGGATTTCCTATTATCCCAACACTTATATCCTTTCCCGTAAGGAATTTCTCAACCAAAATGGGCTTTTCATAGCCAAATTTTTCCCTTATCCAGAGGATTGCCTGGGTAAGTTCGTCAATGTTATTGACCACGCTTTTCTGGGTTATCCCAAAGCTTGAATCACCAAAATTTGGTTTTACAATAACAGGAAAATTTATGGTAAGCTCAAATATAGAGTCTCCTGGTTTTATGAAGAATGCATCGGAAACAGGGACACCCATTTCAGAGGCAACACCCCTAACCAGGGATTTATCATAGCAAAATGCAAGGCATTGTGGCCCTCCTCCTGTATAGGGAAGACCAAGCACCTCTAAAAGGGATGGAATGTGGAGCTCCTTCCTTGCATCATTGTTATATCCCTCATCACATAGATTAAGGACAAGGTCTGTTTTCCCAACCAGCCTTGAAAGGTCAGAAACAATGGTATTGTGGGAGTTAAGATAGGTGAATTGGTATTGGGAAAGCTCTCTTAAGGCATTCTTAAGCTGGTCAATGGTATAGAAATCATCATCGTCAAATTGATAATCGGGCTTTAGTAGATCGGGCTTGGTTGGGTCTCCAAGGATTACAGCTATATTTAACATTGCCTTTTCTTTCCTTTTTACCGGTGTCCAATTTTTCCTGACCTCAGCGGTTATAAGCATCCTTTTCTCCATCATCCCCAAATCCTGATTTCTTTCTGAGGTTGCTGATATTCCATTGCCATTAAAGGAGATATTGGAAAAATTTGCGTTTTTAAGAAGGTTTGAGATATCATCCTTTGTGTATAGCCTTTCTGCATAGAATTGGTCTGCAATTACGCCCTTTTCTACATCTGTGATCACCTCCCTTGAGATAAGCCTTTGGCCATCTAATGATAATGACCTTTCCCTGCAGACAAAATGGTTTTTATCTATCCACTCCCAGGACCTTGGATTAAAATTTGTCTTTAGATACTCGCCATCAGCCAATTCTATAAGAAGCCTTCCCCAGGGTTTAAGAATCCTAAATACCTCATAAAGAACCTTTATATCATCCTTGATTGATTCAAAATATCCAAAGCTATTGCCTAAGATTAGAACAATATCAAATGTATCAGGGGGATATGGGAGCTTTCTTGCATCACCCTCTTTAAACTTGATATTAAGCCCCTCCTTCTTTGATAATGTTTTTGCTTTATAGATAAGATAATGCGATCTGTCAAGACCCTCTACATTCAAAAACCCCCTCCTGGCAAGCTCTAATGTATGCCTTCCCTGGCCACAGCACAGATCAAGGATTTTTTCCTCATTCTTTGGGTTTAGTAGAGAAAGGATTAAAGAAATTTCATCTTTGGTTATCCTTTGGTCATCTATAACATCTCCGTCTGTCTTAAGATAAAGGGGGTTAAAGATTTTCTTCCACCAATCAGAAGAGACATATTCTTCCAAGTTTGCAACAGGACCAAATACCTTTAGTTTTTGTTGCGGAGGTTTATCCTCCATTTTCCCATTTTGTTGCTTTCTTTCTTTCATTTTTCTTTTCCTTCGGGGTGGGCCGATTTGAACGGCCGACCTCAGCGTCCCGAACGCTGCGCGCTAAACCAAGCTGCGCTACGCCCCGGAATAATAGGTTCTAATATACTGGTTGCCATATATATTTAAGCTTTGCAGAAGTATCTATTTTCGGTTTTATGCCTCCTGTAATACTTAAAATTTCCTCCATTATTCTCTCCATTGGTTCCCTTTCATCTATTATTTTTGGCTCTCCCTTAATCCCAGAGAGCCTTGCTGCCTCTTTAATCGCATCCTGGAATGTCCCTATTTCATCAATCAGGCCAAGCTCTTTTGCCTCTTCTCCGATAAATACCCTTCCATCTGCTATTTCCTTAAGCCTATCCTCTTTAATCTTTCTTTCCCTTGATACAGCATTAAAAAATTGTAAAAATGTTTTATCAATCAGCCCTTGAATTATCCCCCTTTCCTCGCTTGTCATTTCCCTTGCAATTGAGCCTATGTCCTTATATTTTCCACTCTTTATGACATTAAATTTAACCCCTATTTTTCCCATCAGGCTTTCAATGTTTGGAGCAAAAAATATGACGCCAATACTTCCTATTATAGAGCCCTCATTTGCTATAATTTTATCGCCTGCACAAGCAATATAGTATGCACCAGAGCAGGCGAGATCAGCCATTGAGATTACAACCTTTTTTCCATTTTTCTTAAGGGAAAGAATGCCTTTGTATATCTCTTGAGAGGCAGCAATACTTCCTCCCGGGCTATCTATTCGGACAACCAGGGCTTTAATTCTTTTGTCTTTTGCTATCCTTGAAAGCCTCTTGGTTATATAATCAGCACCTTTAAATCCTTGAAAAAATCCAGGCGGTTGGCTTGTTGTCTCAATAGAGCCATAGATGTTAATAATCGCTATTCCCCTTTCTTCAAAAGGCTGAATTTTTTTCCCTTTCCCCTTGCTAATCAGGCTTGCTCCAATAATTATGGAAAGAAGGCACAGAATCAATAAAATCCCAATAAAAACAGCCTCTTTTTTCACTCTTGCTTTCTTAAAGGGTGCCTCACATCCTTTCCTGAGATCATATAGGTTACATTCTCTGCAATGTTTGTGGCATGGTCACCAATTCTTTCAATATATCTGGCAACCGAGATAAGAGCCATAGCCCGCTTTACATTCCCTGAATCCTCCATCATATATGTAAGCAATTCACGGAATATCTGGTCTCTTAAGTTATCAACCTCATCATCCCTCTCTCTCACAGCCTTTGCTAGAGAAACATTTTTTTCCAACAATGATTTTATAGAATCCATTACCATTGACTGGGCTATCTCTGCCATCTTTGGAATGTCAATAAGTGGCTTTAAAGGAGGCTTTGAAAGGAGGTATTCTGCCCTCTCTGCAATATTTATAGCCTCATCGCCAATTCTTTCAATCTCATTGTTAATCTTCATAGAAGATACGACAAATCTAAGGTCAGCGGCAACAGGTTGTCTCAAGGCGAGTATCATAAGCCCCATTTCATCTATTTCCATCTGGAGGTGGTTTATCTTCTCCTCCCGTTCGTAAACACCTTTAAGGATATTAGGATCCCTCTTCTTAAGACCCTTTATGGAAAGGGAAATAGCCTCCTCTGCCAAAGATGCTATTTCCAATACCCTTTTTTTTAAATCCTCAAGCTCCCCTTCTAACCTTTCCATTTTTTTTGTATTATTATATCCATTAAAGGATGATTGTCAATTATTTTTTATTCAAGATGTGATGTATCATTAAAGGTGGTAAGGATAAAAAAGGGGTTTGCCATATTAACAATTGTTATAGAGCCATTTAATGTGGAAATACTCCATACCTTATTAAGGTTCATTTCCAAAAAATGTGCCAGAAATATGCCTATGACACCAGAATGGGTAAATATAAGCCCCCTTTTTTCCTTTTTATTCTTCATAAGCTCATTAAAGAATGAAACAACCCTATCCCTAAATTCAAAAAGGCTTTCTCCATTCTTTGGGACAATTTCAGATGTTTTTTCAAACCAGGTTCTAAATTCTATACTTTTTTTAAATAGCCTTTTTGCAGAAATGCCCTCCCAATCACCAAGGTTTATTTCAGAAAGCCTTTTATCCCTTTCTATTTTGTATTTTCCATCAAGGGCAATCTTTGCTGTGTCATAAGCCCTTCTTAAATGGCTTGAATAGACAAAGTCAAAGGAAATTTTAGCAAGCATATTTTTTAAAAGGCCTGCATGCTTTTTTCCCTTTTTGGAAA
>JBFLYE010000041.1 GCA_040756715.1 bacterium | reverse complement strand
CAAAATTCAACATTCAAAATTCATAATTTTATAAAGTTTTCCTTAAGATTATCTAAACACATACATTTTGTAAAGCGTTATGGAATTAACTATAAATTTTTAAAAGGAGGTTAAGGAGAAATGTTAAAAATAAGAATGATTTTTCTCCTTCTTGCCTCTTTCTTGGGATATTTAGCAGGAATAAGGATAGGTTCTCCTCCTATAGGAATATTAATCGGAATAGGCATAGGAGGAGGATTTATAGGATGTGAGTTTCTTTTAAGAAGGATAAAACCTAAAACCTTTTTTATATTATGCTTATGGCTAATAATAGGGCTTTTGGTGGCAAGCATAGGTTCTTCTTTTATCAAAGACCCTCTTCTAATACTTGGAATATCAATTGCGTCAGGATTTCTAGGAGCAAGCTTAGGTTATGAAAGATACCAGGAGGTTTTAGAATTATTTAAGAAGAAGGGGGAAAGAAAGAAGGTTTTAGATACAAGCATCATTATTGATGGAAGGATTGTTGATGTTATAAAGGCTGGATTTTTAGAGGGAGAAATTGTCCTTCCAAGGTTTGTCCTGAATGAGCTCCAAGCAATTGCAGATTTATCCGATCCCTTAAAAAGAAATAGGGGGAGGAGGGGTTTTGAGGTTTTAAAAAAGCTCAAGAAGGAAACAGCAATCCATATAATAGAGGAAGACCCAATAGGAGAGGCAAAGGAGGTTGACAGAAAGCTTATAATTCTGGCAAAGAAGATAGGGGGGGTAATATTAACCTGTGATTACAATCTTAGTAAGGTAGCCCAAATAGAAGGAATCTCTATCCTAAATATCAATGACCTTATTCAAGCATTAAAACCCATTATTCTTCCAGGAGAGGTATTTTCCATCCAGGTTGTAAAGGAGGGCAAGGATTTTGGCCAAGGGTTAGGCTATCTTGAGGATGGAACAATGGTTATTATTGAAGATGGTTCGGATTATCTTGGGAAAAAAATAAAGGCAGAGGTGTCCAATGTCCTTCAAAGTCCAACAGGAAGGATAATATTTACCAAAGTATCTAAATGATATTAAGGTATCCAGAGGATAGAAAGAGCATAGGAGAGATAAAAAATAGGGGTCTTGATGAGAAGATTATAGAAAAAACAAGGGAAATTATCTTATCGGTAAAAAAAGGTGGCGATTCTTCTGTTTTAAAATTTACAAAAAAATTTGATAAAATCTCCCTTTCCTCTTTAAGGGTGAATGAAAGGGAGATTTTTCTTGCCTACAAGGATATAAAAAGGGATGATATAGAAGCTATAAAGAAGGCGATTAAAAACATTAGCACCTTTCATAAAAGGCAATTGAGGAAAACCTGGAAGAAAACAGAAAAGGGAAAGATAATGGGTGAAATCATAAAGCCTATAAAAAGGGTAGGTTTATACATCCCAGGAGGCAAATTTCCCCTTGTCTCAACCCTCCTTATGACAGCAATTCCAGCAAAGATAGCAGGTGTTTCTGAGATTGCTGTAGCTTCTCCTCCACCAATAAACCCCTATATCCTTGGAATATGCTATCTCCTTAAAATCAATGAGGTTTATCAAATGGGAGGAGCCCAGGCAATTGCAGGCTTTGCTTATGGAACAGAGACGATAAAGGGGGTTGATTTAATAGCAGGACCTGGAAATATCTATGTAACCTCTGCAAAGAGGCTTGTTTTTGGTGATGTGGGAATTGACCTTCTGGCAGGTCCATCAGAAATTTTAATAATTGCAGATTATACTTGCAATCCAGAATTTGTAAGCCTTGACCTCCTTGCCCAGGCAGAACATGCAACTGGCGGATTTTCTATATTGATAACAAGCTCAAAAACCCTTGCAAGGGAGGTTGAAAAAAATGTAGGCAATAAGGCAACAATAATAATTACAAAAAATCTAAATGAGGCTTGCTATCTTTCCAATCTATTTTCTCCTGAGCACCTTTGTCTTTATACAAAAGAGCCAGAGAGACTTTTAGAGAAAATTGAAAATGCAGGTGCTATATTCCTTGGCCAATATTCCCCTGTTGCCCTGGGTGATTATATTGCAGGACCTTCCCATGTCCTTCCAACCTTACAAAGTGCGAGGTTTTTCTCAGGGCTTTCTGTATCCACATTTCAAAAGAGGATTTCCCTTATCTCCTATATCAAAGATGGGGTATTAGAGGATAAGGATGCTATCAGATTGGCAGAAATTGAGGGCCTTATAAAGCACAAAGAAAGTATAGAAAAGAGATGTAAATCCTAAAGAAATAACCTTTTGATTTTTAGGATAATGCATATTGCCTTATTCCCTTGAGGGTAAGGTCGGAGTCTATTAGATCAATCCCTTTTAGATGTGGGAGAAAAAAGTCTATTCCGCCCGTTCCAATAACCATTGCTCCCTTTATCCTTTTTTTTATCCTTCTTGTCATCCCATCTATCTGCTCAATAGCTCCATAAAATATACCAGATTGTATAGCAGATTTTGTATCATCTCCAATAAGCGATTTTGGCTCTTTAATCTCAACAGGAGAAAGAAGGGCACATCTTTTGAACAAAGAAGAAATTGATATCTCAATTCCAGGAAGGATAGCACCACCGATATATATGGAATCTTTATTTATGCAATCAAAGACCGTTGCGGTTCCTAAATCAACAATGATGATGGGAGGTTTGTATTGATCTAATGCAGCTAGGACATTTGCAATTCTATCCTGACCTATTTTTTCTGGGTTCTTAATGCTTGTCTTTATCTTATCGTATGAGACAAATCTAGGAGTAATCCCAAGGGTTTTTGCCCTGTCTAAAATTTCAGGATTTACCTTGGGAACAACCGAGGCTATACAGATTTCAGAGGGTTTTTCTCTTATTTTTTCAAACAAGGAGGAAGCTATACCAGTTGGAATACTATCTTTAAAGACGATTTTGTCGCCTAAAAACAAGGCAAACTTTGTCTTTGTATTTCCAATATCAATCGCAAGAAATAATTTTTTCTCTCTGTTTATTTCTCCTAGTTTAAAATTCATTATATACAGTTTTTCCCTCTTTTGTTTTGATAATAAGCCTTCCTTGCAGATCTATATCAATCGCCCTTCCAGAGATATTTTCAAATTGCACCTCTTTTCCTATTGTAATACATCTCTCCTTTATCATTGGGAGAAGGTCTAAAATCCCGTCAATATTTGTATAAATTTCATCTATACCATTTAGTATAGAAAAAAATAGAGCCTCAAGAGAGACCCCTTTTTTTAATTCCTCCTTTATGGATGTTGCATTTTCCGGAAGGAGCCCTTTATCTATATTTACATTTATCCCGATTCCCACAATTAACCAATTTACCCGATTTAATGATATATCTGATTCAATAAGGATACCCCCTATTTTCTTTTCCTTAACATACAAATCATTTGGCCATTTGGTAAAGCAAAAAAGCCCTGTCTCTTGCTTTATTGCCTCACTTATTGCAAAGGAAATCCCTAAAGAAAATAAAGGAAGGCTATCTACATTTAGGTTGTATGGGAATAAAATGATAGAAAACCAAAGACCTCCCTTAGGAGAAACCCATTCATCTCCCCTCCTTCCCCTTCCAGAGGATTGAATTTCCGAAATAACCACCTCTCCATCATTTGCCCCTGATAAAATAAGGCTTCTTGCTAAATCCTGTGTAGAGCCAATTGTCTCAAAGCGATGGATACTTCTTCCAATCTTATTTAGTAACAATTCTACTTTCTTTAAGTTCGGCTTCTTTTAATGCAGAGAAAGCATTAGAAAGAAGCTCTGTATGGTTTATTATAGAGCTGTGAAAGCTTGCACTCCCAATAATTATTGGAATATTTATCTGTCTTAAAACCTCTCTTCTTATCCTATTAGAAACAGCAAAAGCCTCTTTTTGGCCTATTCTATGGACAAGGAGATAGAATTTCTCATCCTTCATTGCCACAAGGTCTTCCTTTCTGGTTTGGAAATTAAGGACAAGCCCGAGCCTTTCTAAAAGAGAGGGATCTTTTATTTCACCCTCTATTTTAACAATTAAAACAGAGAATAGATCATTAAGCATCCTTGCCCTCTCTATCTCCCTTCTTATTGCCTCTTCAAAATAATAGTAGTTAAAGAGGCTGGTTACTTTATCTACGATAAGAAGCCTCTCTATCTCTCCTGAAAGATTAAAGTTTTCTATAATCAAGGAGGTTATGCTGGCTATGATTGTTGAGAACCTTTGTTCTTCAGGGCTAAATTTTCTTTCTTTCTTCCACCCTCCCATTAAAACACCAATCCTTTCTCCTTTTATAATAAGGGGAAAGATAATAAGGGAGACAATCCCCATTCTTTGATATGGGATAAGGGATTCTCTTTTCTCCCTGCCAATATTTCCCAAAACCAAAGGCTTTCCACTTTCCATTATCTCATTCATACACTCCCTTGTCTTTTCAGATTCTCCAATAAGGTTATCACCCGCAATCACCCTAAGCCTTCCTTTTTCTTTTCTCGCAATAAGACTAATCTCTGTCTTAAGGTATGAAGAAAAGGCAGAGATTATGGAAGAAAATGCTTCTCCTAGATTTTGGGTTCTATCTACTTTTAAGGAAATATTATAGAGTTGTTCAAGCTCTTTTCTTTCTTCCTCAATCCTTTCCTGCCTTTTACGCATCTCTTCCTGTAACATTGCTGCCCTTCTTGTTTCATATTCAACCTCTCTCTGGGCAAATCTTAGTTCTTTGGCAATATAGGACGAGATTGTCCAGATTCCAAAGAATATAGGAATTCTTATAAGAAAAAAGACCCATTCTCCCTTGTTTAAAAGAAAGATTAAAAGATAAAGGAGGGATATTCCAAAGGTAAGGCCAAAGGATGTGGTTGGTCTATAGTAGCAAGCTGAAAAGATAATAGGAAATAGAAAGAAGAGAAAAAATGGGCTTTTTGTTGTCCCAGTTCCTAAGATAATAGAGCTTATAAAAACTACATCCAGGGTGCTTTCAGCATAAGCTATATTTTCCCATTCTTTCTTTAAGATAAGGATTCTTGCTATAATGTTATATATGGTAAGGAGAATGATGGAGAGGAAAAGGTTTGGTTTATTTGTCCAATCGGGGTATTTTATCTGAAGGACAAGGATGGTTAAAATAAGAACAAACCATCTTATTCGGTTTGCGATGATGAATATTCTAGAGGGAAATTTTATTATTTTTTCCATTCCATGCAATAGTCCTATTTCCTCCTTTTTCCTTTGCCATGGTCATAGCCTTGTCTGCACAGAGAAGAATTTCATCAAATTTCTTTCCATCCTGCGGAAATGATGAAACTCCAATGCTTACAGTAATAGACTCTGTATTCTCAATAAGCACGGCTTCGCTTATACATTTTCTTATCCTTTCAGAAACCATTATTCCCTCCTCCTTATCTGCCGAGGGAAGGATAATGACAAATTCTTCCTCCCCAAATCTTGCAAGGAAATCCTCTTCCCTTAAAGAACCTGTAAGATTAAGGGCTAAAGCACAAAGTATCTGATTTCCCATATGATGTCCATATTTTTCATTGAAGTCTTTAAAATTATCTATATCTATCATAAGCAAAGAGAAGGGACAAGAAAGTCTCTCTGCTTTGTGGAGTTCCTTTTTCAGGGTTTCAATGAAATACTTGTAGTTATAAAGACCGGTTAGCTCATCTGTAATGGTCATTCTCTTTATCTCCTCGTTAAGATAGGCATTTTTTATAGACAAAGAGGTTCTACAGGCAATAAGAAGGAGAAATTTTAGATAATCTTCCTCTTTAAACTCCTTTGGATATGATGAAGCACAAGCAAATACCCCAAGCATTTCATTGTCAACAATAAGTGGAATTCCTATGTAGGAGGATGGTCCATCCTTAAATTGAAGAGAATCCCATTTTAACAGGTCATTTATAATCAATGGCTCTTTTTTCAAAGCAGTTCTTCCTATAATCCCCTCTCCGATCTTTATTTTTTCGGGAAGGGAAGGGGGGATATTTTTTGTTCCTCCTGTAAGCTTAAGGCTTCCATTTTTTTTCATAAGCCATATTCCAGATATATCGAGGTTTAAAAATGAAATTGTAGTATTACAAATATCGGCAAGTTGTTCGGAAAGACTAAGATCTCCTTGCGTTTTTAAGGAGATGTTATATACCTCAGAGAGAACCTTATTTTTCTTTTGAATGGCAACCACATTATGATGAAAGGCACGAAGTAGATACTTAATTTTTTCCTTTTCAATCTCAAGCTCCTCTCCCTGGCTTTTTATTTGCTGGTTTGAAAATATGCTTAATCCACAAGCAGCAAAGAGGACAGGGATTTTTAAACAAAGAATAGAAAGCATTTCTTTAAAATGGCTACCAGAAAGAATTGAGATAAGAAGGTAAAGGAGGCTTATTCCAAGGGTTATAAGTAAGGTCTTACCTGGGGAATAATAGATTGCAGAAAACATAATAATAACAATAAAGAATATCCAAAATGGGCTATTGTGTCCTCCGGTAAGGTAGATAATGCCTATAAGAAACATTGTATCCATTACAGTCTCCGCATAGCATATGTTTCTTGTCCTTTCGTAGATTTCTGGAAAGTTAAGAAACCTTGTTGATATATTGTAGATTAAAGAGATTACAAGAAGAAGGTAGATATTTGGCCAATTTTCAGAAGGAAAAGGCACAAGTTGAAGTCCCAACAATACAAAAGTAAGAAAAAGCCATCTTGCTTTATACGATATTTCAAGTGCCTTCTCGCAAAATATTATTTCTTTCATCGTCTCTATATTATTATAAGTTGTAGCTTTTGTCCTTTTCAAGTATTTCTTTTTTTATCATCCCGATTATTTTTCATTTGACACTTTCAAAGAATAAGGATAAAATCTTTTAAAATTTAAGATAAGGGGTGAGATTATGGATTGGGGAATGAAAAATCGGCTATCTCAGCTAATTCAGCCAGATAATAGGTGTATGTTTATGCCTATAGACCATGGGTATTTTCAAGGGCCAACCAGAAAGCTAGAAAAACCAGGGGAAACTATAAAGCCCCTTTTGCCCTATTATGATGCCCTTTTTGTAACAAGGGGGGTATTGCGTTTTTGTATAGACCCTAGTAATACCAAGCCAATTATTCTTAGGGTTTCAGGTGGAACAAGTATGGTGGGCAAAGACCTTGCCAATGAAGGAATTACAACTTCCATAGAAGAGGCTATCAGGCTCAATGCACAGGCATTGGGTATTTCTATATTTATCGGCTCTTCCTATGAAAAAGAGACCCTCTTAAATTTGGCTAAATTGGTTGATGAAGGCGAAAGATATGGTATTCCGGTAATGGCGGTTACTGCCGTAGGCAAAGAGCTTGAAAAAAGGGATGCCCGCTATCTTGCTTTATGCTGCAGGATTGCCGCTGAGTTGGGTGCTAAGGTTGTAAAAACCTATTGGTGTGAAAACTTTGAAAAGGTAGTGCAGGGCTGCCCAGTGCCAGTAGTTATGGCAGGTGGACCTAAGGTAGAAACCGAAAGGGAGGTTTTTAACTTTGTCTATGATGGAATACAAAAGGGCGCAATTGGCATTAATCTTGGCAGAAATATCTGGCAGAATGAAAATCCAGTAGGAATGATAAAGGCTTTAAGGGCGATTGTCCATGAAAATGCTACACCAGATAAGGCGGATGAAATATTTTTAAAAGAGAAAAATGGATAATGTAATGGAAAGGATAAGGCTAATAAGCGAGAGGCTTAAAAAGGAATATAAAGCAGAGAAGGTTATTTTATTTGGTTCATATGCAAAGGGAGAGCAGACAGAAGATAGTGATGTAGACCTTTTTATTGTTGCAGAAACAAAAGAACGATTTTATGAGAGGATGGCAAGTGTAAAGCGTCTGATAAGGGATTTGCGAAATGGCATTCCTATTGCTCCTATTGTCCTTACCTATAAAGAGCTTCAAAAAAGAATAGAAATAAAAGACCAATTCATAAATGAAATTTTGGAGGAAGGGGTAGAATTATGAAGGAAGCAAAAGATTCTCTTTATCCTCCAGATTGGATTAAAAAGGCACAAATGGACTGGAATAGGATGGAAAGGATGTTGGAGGATGAAGACCCAGAAGGAGCCTCCTTTTTTCTCCAACAGTCTCTTGAAAAATACATCAAAGCCTTTCTTCTTGGAAAAGGGTGGAAGCTCAAAAAGATCCATGAAATTGATTCTCTCTTAGACGATGTAGTGAAATATAATCAAAACCTTGAGCCTTTCCGTGCCTTATGCGAAAGGGTCTCTGGATATCTTCAGCGAACGCTATCCAGGGTTAGTAGAAGAAGGATTGACCTGCGAGGATGTAAAAAAAGATATTGAGGAGGCAAAGGGTTTTATTGAGGCTTTATTAGAGTGAAGGTTGGGGTTTACTATAATAATAAGGATATAAGGGTTGAAGAAAAACCTATCCCAAAGATTTCTGAGGGTGAAATCTTGATGAAAACAAGGGCTTGCGGGATATGCGGAACCGACCTTTTAGAATGGTATAGGATAAAAAAGGCACCCCTTATTTTAGGACATGAGGCAACGGGTGAGATTATAGAAAGCAGGTCAGAAAATTATAAAGTGGGCCAAAGGATATTTGCCTCACATCATATCCCCTGCAACAAATGCCATTATTGCCTTAATGGTCATCATACCTCCTGCGAAACCCTACACCAAACAAACTATGACCCAGGAGGATTTTCTGAATACATCAGGCTTTCAAGGATGAATGTAGAATTTGGTATATATTCTTTACCAGATGGTATATCTTATGATGTAGGAAGCCTTATTGAGCCACTTGCTTGTGTTATCAGGGCACAAAACCTTGCAAAGATTTGGGAAAGGCAAACTTTGCTAGTAATCGGGTGCGGTGTATCAGGATTGCTTAATGTAACTTTGGGAAAAATAAGAGGATTATATACCATTGGGGTTGATCTAAATGAATACCGTCTAAAAAAAGCAGAAGAATTTGGGGCAGACCTTGTTTTTAAGGGAAATAAGGAAAAAATCCTTGCTGATTGTGTTATCTTATGCTCTGGCAATCCAGAGGCAATAGATATGGCATTTTCATCTATTGATAAGGGAGGGGTCATTGTTTTCTTTGCTGTGCCTTCTCCCTCTTTACAAATTCCCTTTCCGATTAGCAATCTCTGGAGGCAAGAGATAACGATGGTTACATCCTATGGTGCAGGACCAAGGGATTTACAAGAGGCATTAAGGCTAATTAAAAAAATAGATGCAGAATCTATGATAACCCACAGGTTTCCTCTTGAAAAAATACAAGAGGGATTTTCTGTTGTAGAAGAACAAAAAGAATCAATGAAGGTGGTGATTGTCTTATGAAAATTGGCATAATTGGTTGTGGAAATATGGGTGGTGCGATTATCAAAGGGATTTTGAAAAAGGGTATCTTCAAGCCCGATGAAATTATCGCCTCTGATATCGAGAAAGAAAAATTAAAAGCCCTGGAAGATGAGCTTAAAATAAAAACTACCCAAAATAACCTTGAGGTCTTTCCTTTTGCCGATGGGATTATTTTAGCGATAAAACCTTACCATATGGGAGATCTTTTAGAGCAAATTAAGCAGGGGGTAAAGGGACACCATATAATTTCAATTGCCGCGGGGATTAAAACAGGTTTTATTGAGGAAAGGCTAAACAATGCAAGGATAATAAGGGTGATGCCGAATATGCCTTGTTTAATTTCTTGCGGAATATCTGCCATAGCAAAGGGAAAATATGCCGATGATTCTGATGTTTCCTTTGCAAAGATGATATTTTTTGCTTTGGGCGATGTTGTAGAGGTAGATGAAAACCTCATAGATGCTGTAACTGCCCTTTCTGGCTCTGGTCCTGCATATATCTTTGTTATAATAGATGCCCTAATCTCTGTAGGTGTGAAGATGGGGCTTTCAAGGGATATTTCTGAAAGGCTTGTTTTGACAACCATATCAGGCTCGGTTTTGATGATGAAACAAACAAAAAAGCACCCGGCAGAGCTAAGGGATATGGTTACATCCCCTGGGGGAACAACAATGGCAGCAATTGAGGTAATGGAAAAAGAAAACCTTTCGGGAATAATCTGGAAAGCGGTTTTATCCGCAGAAAAAAGGGCAAAGGAATTAGGATGATAATTTCGGATTTCGGATTTCGGATTGCGGATTTGCTTGGAATTTGGAATTTATTTACTTTGTGCCTTTGTGCCTTTGTGCTTTTGTGCCTAAATAGGACAGCTAAACGCATACTAATCTTGTTTATTCTTGCTTTTAACATTGGCTTTAGTCAAGAGGCAAAGAAAGAGGATATTCTTTTTCAAGAGGGTCTATATC
>JBFLYE010000040.1 GCA_040756715.1 bacterium | reverse complement strand
GTTTTATAAAATTTTTTCCCTTTTAATTCAAAATTCAACATTCAAAATTCATAATTTTATAAAGTTTTCCTTAAGATTATCTAAACACATACATTTTGTAAAGCGTTATGGAATTAACTATAATTTTCATATCTTACATCCCCAGTTTTAAGAAATTTTAAAAATTGGCTCTAAATAAATCTCTGCTTTCTTGTCCTTGAGTAATCTTTTCCCAAGTTCAAAACAGGCGACAATCTCACAGGCTTTGGCAGGGCCTAACCCTTGATAATTTTTTAAATCAGCAAAGGTTAAATTTGGCAGTTCATTAGCACTAAATCTTTTTAGGATTTTATTTGATAACTCAACCACATTTTCTTCTTTTGTTCCTGATCCTAAGAATAGCTAAAAGTTCAGAATTAGAAAGTTTTTCTGGGCCATACTGCATTAGCTTTTCTCTAGGTCTATCAACCTTTGGTAATTCTTTAATTGTCTTTTTTACTTTGGTTTGCATAGTCATTTAGTCATATTAAAGCCCAAGGCCAGACTTGAACTGGCAACCTAAGCATTACGAATGCCTTGCTCTGCCATTAAGCTACTTGGGCGAATATATAAATTGTAAATTTTAAATTGCAAATTGTAAATCTTGTAATTTAAAATTTGCTTTATGATTGCAGCAACGATTGGTGGAAGAAGAAAAAATATTTTAAGCCTTGCAGAAAAAGGAAAAAAATATGGGGCAGATATTATTGAAATAAGGCTTGATAAGATAATAGGAAAGGGGGATAACCTATTGCTTATCAAAGATATAAAGAAAAAAACAAGCCTTCCCATTATTGCCACAAAAAGGCTATTCCTACCAGATGAGGCAATTAAAGGGATAATTTCCCTAGTAGATTATGTTGACCTGGAATATGGCGAAAAAAAGCATTTAATTGATTTTGTAAAGAAAAATAAAAAGACCTTGATCATCTCCCATCACAATTATCAAAACACCCCTGAGATTAAAACCCTTATCTTTCTTTCTTCTTCTATGGAGAAAAATGGGGCCGATATAGTAAAAATTGCAACATTTATAAATAACAAACAGGACATTGCAAGGCTCCTTAACTTTACCTACAATTATAAAAAGCCCATAATTGCTATTGGAATGGGGCTACTTGGCAAAATTACAAGAATAATTGCACCCATATTTGGCTCTTTAATAACCTATGGATTTATAAATAAGCCATATGCAGATGGACAGCCCTCTGTTTCATTATTAAAAAGAGAGCTTGAAAAATATAGGGTTATTTAGTATATTATGTGTGAATACAAAAACCCATATCCCACAGTTGATATAATTATTGAAATAGAAGACAAGATTGTTCTTATAAAGAGGAAAAATCCTCCCTTTGGTTGGGCTTTGCCTGGAGGGTTTGTTGACTACGGTGAAACACTAGAATCTGCAGCAATAAGGGAGGCAAAGGAGGAAACAGGTCTTGACATTACACTCATCAGACAATTCCATACATACTCAGACCCAAATAGAGACCCAAGGTTTCATGTAATATCAACGGTATACATTGCAAAGGCAAGTGGAGAGCCAATTGGAGGGGACGATGCAGAAGAAGCAAGGGTTTTTGATAAAGATAAATTACCAGACAATATTGTCTTCGACCACAAAAAGATTATAGAGGATTATTTATTTGTCTCCTAAAATTTTTCAAAAAACTTTAGAGAAATTTTTTATCCCGAATCCAGTTATTGAAAAATTGGACTTTTAAAACTTTAGAGAAAAATTGGGAGTTTAAAAGAGAAATATTTTGACTTTTAATAAAAAGCACATTATAATTATTAAAAATTTATGGAGGTGAAATATGGAGCTTGATAATCAAACGGTGCTTACCCTGATGAAGGTTCCCCTTTTCTCTTCCCTCTCGGTTGAGGATTTCAAAAGCATAGCCGAGAAGCTTTCCACCAAGAATTTTGAGAAGGGAGAGTATATGGTTAGAGAGGGCGAGATAGGAGATTACTTCTATATCTTAAGGAAGGGAGAGGCTGATGTAATTATTGAGGGAGAACAAAAAAGGATTGCCCATCTTAAAGAGGGGGATTTCTTTGGCGAGATAGCCCTATTGGTTGGCGTAGAAAGAACAGCCTCTGTGGTTGCAGTATCTGATGTTGAGGCAATCACTTTGAATAAGAAATCGTTTAATGAGTTATTAAAGGAAAATCCCTCTGTTGCGGCAAACCTCGCAAAGGTTCTTGTATTAAGGCTTTCAAAGATGGCGGAAGATATGTAAGGGTCAGAGGGTCTGGAGGGTCAGAGAGTCATTTAAAAAATTGGAAGGGCTAATTATAATTATTGTTGCATATCTTTTTGGTTCAATTCCATTAGGGTATATCTTTGGAAAAATCAAAGGAAGGGATATAAGGAAAGAAGGCTCGGGAAATATTGGATTTACCAATGTTTGTAGGGTATTGGGAAAAAGATGGGGAATCCCTGTGCTTATTTTTGACATCCTAAAGGGCTTTTTTTTCCCTTTTATCTCATTTAAGCTTGGTTTGGGAGAAAAAATTGCTATTCTTTCTTCCCTGTTTGCAATATTGGGGCAGGGTTTTAGCATATTTTTAAGGTTTAAAGGTGGAAAGGGTGTGGCAACCTCAGCGGGTGTATTTCTAGCCCTTGCACCAATTGAAATAACAATTACAATAGCAATATTTTTGTTGGCATTTTCTATCACAAGAATTGTTTCAATAGGCTCAATTGTCTCATCCACCTCTTTGCCAATCCTGGTCTTTTTTATCTCTCCTAACAAAAGGCTTGTTTTTGTTTTCTCCCTTGTAGCTATGGCTTTTATTCTTATTAAACATATCCCGAACATAAAAAGGCTACTAGGCAAAAGGGAATATAAGATTTAAAAAGATGACAAAGAAAAAGTGGTCAAAAATAAAGATTATTAAGGCAATCAGAGGGATAAAAAAAGAGGGCAAGTCAATAAATCCTGCGTATCTTAAGAAGAATCGTAAAAATTTATATGGAGCAATAAGGTGGCATTTTGGAAGGGGCAAATGGAGAGAGGGATGGGAAAAGGCAGTAAGAGCGGCGGGATTTGTT
>JBFLYE010000039.1 GCA_040756715.1 bacterium | reverse complement strand
CCCATTTTCTGTTTTTAGCTTTCTTGCAATTGCCCCTTTTAGCTCAATTATTCCAGATGCATCTGTGTATTTTGTCTTTTTCTCCCTTAAGGCCTTTATGATTGCCTCCTTTATATAATCTGGGGTGTCAAAATCAGGCTCTCCTACAGAGAGGTTAATCAGATTAAAACCCTTATTTTTTAATTCCTTTGCCTTTGATGAGATTGCCAATGTCTCTGAAGCTGCTACATTCTTTGCCTTTTCTGATATAATCATCCTTAAAAATTATAAAAATGGATGAGAAAGAAAGTCAATTGGTGGGTAAAAAATTAGTTCGCTTCTTTTCATTAAAAATCTCTAAATTATAAAAGCCCTTCCCTCTCCGAAATACCAAACATAATGTTCATATTCTGAACAGCCTGTCCAGAGGCACCTTTTATAAGGTTATCTATGGCTGATGTTACTACAGCCTCTTGCTTTTCTTGGGCTATATTTATAAGGCATAGATTTGTTCCAACCACCTCCTTTGTTTTTGGGGGCTTGTCAACAATTCTTACAAATTGCTCATTTTTATAGAAATCCTTATAGACATCCAAAAGCTTGACATCGCTTAAAACCTTGATGTAGATGGTTGAGAGTATACCGCAATCCATTGGGATAAGATGGGGGGTAAAGGTAACATTTACCCTCTCTCCTGCCAATAATGAAAGCTCCTGATTTATCTCAGGGGTATGGCGATGTGTAAAAATAGAGTATGCAGAAACGCTTTCATTTACCTCGGGAAAATGGGTAAGCATGCTTGGGCTTCTTCCTGCACCAGAAATGCCTGTTTTTGCATCAATGATTATAGAGTTTAAATCTATAAGCCTATTTTTTATAGCTGGAGCAAGGGCTAGTATAGAAGATGTAGGATAGCAGCCTGGGTTTGCTATAATCTTTGCATCCTTTATTTTTTCTCTGTAAAGCTCGGGTAATCCATAAACTGACTCTTTTATAAGATGGGGTGCGAGGTGCTGGGTATTATACCATTTCTCATATACATCGGGGTCTTTTAGCCTGAAATCTGATGAGAGGTCTACTACCCTTTTTTTAAGCTCATATAGGGAGGGAATATACTCCTGTGACACGATGTGTGGAAGGCAGAGAAAGATAACATCAGATTCTGCACAAGATGCTACATCCATTGTGGTTTTAACAGAAATATTGCAAAGAAGGCCAGGAAATATATCAGAAATTGGCATCTCTTTCTCTATGTGGGCAGAAAGATGGATAATTTCTGCCTCCCTATGCCTTAAAAGGAGTCTTATAAGCTCCCTTCCTGTATAACCCGTTGCTCCGATAATGCTTACTTTAATCATTTATATTATATATTATATGTGAAAGGTGGAAGAATTACAATAAAAAATTCATCCACCTATGAGTGGGGCCCTGGTGCTCTTTCTTCATCGCTTTCCCCTAATACCTGAACGCATATCTTTTTTAATGCCTGATATGATAAGGATGTTTCTGGAAAAGAAAGGAAGGAAAGGTTTTCTTCCTCGTATTTTTGAAGCATTGGATCGAATGGAATACAGCCTAAAAATGGAATATCCATTTTAAGCCAATTGGGTATTTTGTCCATCTTATTTCCAATCAAACAAACCTTACTTACATCATTTTCAAGCTCTTTTATAAGGTTTATTATGGTTTTGGCTGTTATGAGGCTTCTCAAACAAGGATCAATAACAATAAACATAAGGTTAACGCTTGCATCTGTCTGCCTGCTTATATGCTCAATCCCTGCCTCATTGTCAATAACAATATAATTATAGGATTTTGCAATTTTGTTTAATACCTCCCTTAAGGCATTATTAACCGAGCAATAGCACCCCTTCCCCTCTTTTCTTCCCATAGCCAAAAGGTCAATTTTTCCCTCATCTATTGCCATATTTGTCCCATATTCAAGGAATGAGAATAAGTCCATTGAATTGGGTTTATCCTTCTTCGCAGACTCCTTTAATTGGCCAAGTGTTTTAGGAGCATCCATTCCCAAAAGGAAATGGAGGTTAAAGGAGGGATCTGCATCAACCGCAAGGATAGAGCCTTTTTTTAAGGAAAGAAGATAGTTGATTATAAGGCTTGTGATTGTTGTCTTTCCACAACCTCCCTTTCCCGCTACAGCAATTGTATATGCCATTCGTCGCTTCGCTCCAAATTTTTATCCTCTCATCAATTTGAGATTTGCATTTTAAAATTTGCAATTTTTATGCTCTTGGATGATATCTTTTATGAAATTCCTTCATTGTATTGCTGTCAAGGTGTGTATAAATTTGGGTGGTTGATATATCAGAATGTCCAAGTAATTCTTGAATTACCCTAAGATCAGCCTTATTTCTTAAAAGGTGCGTGGCAAATGAATGCCTAATGATATGGGGAAATAGGTTTTTTCTTATTCCAGCAATTATTCCATATCTTTTAATCATTTTCCAAACAGCCTCCCTGGTTAAAGGAGAGCCCCTCCAATTTAAAAAAAGAAAGCCAGAATCCCCTTTTTTCTTCAAAAAACATCCCCTTTTTTGAAGAAAAACTTTAAGATATTTTATTGCCTCCTTTCCAATGGGAACAATCCTTTCCTTTTCCCTTTTTCCAAATACCCTGACAAATCCAAGCTCAAGGTTTAATTGTTCAATTTTTAATTTAGTAATCTCAGAGACTCTCATTCCCGTTGAGTATAATAGTTCAAGTAATGCTTTATCTCTTATCCCCAAATTGCTTGTAATATTAGGAGAAGAAAGAAGCTTTTCTATCTCCTCATAAGTTAAGAAATTTGGAAGTTTCCTTTCCCTTTTTTGAGATTTAAGAAAAGATGCTGGATTTGATTGTATAATTCCCTCTTGAAGGAGGAATTTAAAAAATGCCCTTATGCTTGCAATTTTTCTTAATATACTACTTGAAGAAAGATTATTTTTTTTAAGAGTTAATAAGTAATTAAAAAGAATTTTTATGTCTATATCTTGAAAGGCTGTTTTTTTAAGGAAAAGGATAAAATGGCTAATGTCATTTCTATATGCAGAGACTGTATTCCTTGAAAACCCCCTTTCTAATAAGAGGTAATCTATGAATTTATCAAGCTCACAAGCTGACATTTTGCCTCTTTTATTGTTACTGGATTTCCATGTCCTGGATAAAGTGTTGTGTTATCTGGAAAATTTAATAATTTCTTAATGGAATTTATTAAGATTTTATGGTCTCCCCCTGGAAGGTCTGTTCTTCCTATTCCCTGTGAAAATATCGTATCGCCACAAAATATAGCATCATCAAAAAGAAGGGAGATAGAGCCTGGGGTATGGCCTGGTGTTTCAATAACCTTAAGGTTTATATCCCCCACTGTGATAATGTCATTTTCTTTAATTGTTCTTGTGGCTTCTTTAAATTTCATAGAAGAGCCCAAAAATCCCGATAAATTAAGAAGGGGATTAAAAAGTCCTTCTTTGTCTTTAAGATGGACAAGAAGCTCTGCTTTTGTCTCTTTTCTTATCTCATCATCTCCCATAATATGGTCTATATGGCAATGTGTATTTATGATATATTTAAGGGATAGCTTATGTGAATAGAGAAAATATATAATTTGCTCTACACCTTCTCCTGCATCAATCAATATTGCGCTCTTCTTGTTAAAGATAAGATAGCAATTTGTTTCGTAGTCTCCTACACAAAAGGTTTTAAGCCCTTTCATTTATTGCCCTCTCTATCCTTCTTAAAAGCTCTCTTTCATCTGGAATTTCGGATGTATCGATAGGAAGATTAGCCATTGCATCAAGGCAGGCCCTGATTATTGAATTTTTTGTTATCCTCTCCCTTTTGTTTTTAGAGTTTCTGCTTCTCATAATCTTTTTCTCAAGCCCCGAAAGAAAAGAAAGGTGGGATTCTTTAAGAAGGATTGTAAGTCTATGTTCAAAAGTTCTAAACTTCGGAAGTTTAGAACTTAAGACCTTCTCCTCTATCCCTTTTGTGTCGGTTTGGGTTATTTCAAATAGGGCATCTGCCCCTTTTCCCAATACAGGCTTTTTCATTTGTCTTTCTACTTAAAATTCATTTTTCCTTAACCCCATAGACTCTTTAGACTTTTATTGTTTTTTTAACAATTTCTTTAGAAAGGTCGTGATAATCAATTGTTCCATATGACCTTGGTGCATAGAGCATTATGGGCATTCCATGCGATGGAGACTCAGCAAGCTTTACATTTCTCCTTATCCTTGTTTTGGAAACATTGTTTTTAAAATAACCCGTAATCTTTTCTAAAGCCTCTTTTGCAAGCTTTGTTTTCTCTGTATAGAGGGTAGGAACTATACTTAAAATTTCAAGGCTATGATTTAACTTATTCTTTACAATCTCAATTGTCCTTATAAGCTTATCTATTCCCTCTAGGGCAAAAAATTCTGTCTGAAGGGGTATAATCAGATATTGTGCGGTGGTCAATGAATTTAGGGTAAGAAGCCCAAGTGAAGGTGGGCAATCAATCAAAATATAATCATAGCTGTCTATTATTTCCTCTACCTTCTCTTTTAAAACCCTCTCCCTTCCAATCATATTGACAAGTTCTATCTCTGCTCCAGAGAGATTGATATGTGATGGGGCTACATCTAATTTAGAAACGGATGTTTTAAGAATTATATCGGATAGTTTTATATCTTGTGAAATTAAAACATCATACATTGAATGGTTTAATTTATGAATTGAAATATCCAGATGGATGCTTGCATTTGCTTGGGGATCCATATCTATAATTAAGGTTTTATAACCCAAAGAGGAAATTCCTGCTCCTAAATTAACACAAGTTGTGGTCTTTCCCACGCCACCCTTTTGGTTAGCAATCGCAATAATTTTCCCCATTCAGGCCTTTTTTAATAAATAATTGCCCATCTTTTTTTACGAGCAAGCACGCTTTTCTTTTTTCTTCTCACAGAAGGTTTATCATAATATGCCCGTTTTTTAAGCTCCTCTGTTATTCCTTCCTCAAGGCATTTTCTTTTGAATCTTCTTAAGGCATTGTCTAAGGATTCATTGTCATAAACCTTTATCCCAACCATTGCTTTTTTCATTTTATCCCGGAGGCCAATTTAACCTCCTTCCTCCTAATATATGAATGTGTAAGTGAAAGACCTCACATCCCGAATCTCTTCCACAATTTATCACTATTCTAAAACCATTTTGTGAAATATCCTTTGTTAATTCCTTAATTTTCAACATCATTTCACCAATTATATCTTTATCTTCAAGTGAAAGAATATCTGCAATGTGTTTTTTTGGAATTAAGAGAAGATGAAATGGAGCCTGTGGATTTATATCATAAAATGCCATCATTTTTTCATCCTCATAGGCAATATTTGCCTTTATCTCTTTATTTACAATCTTACAAAAGATACAATCTTCCATTTAAATCCTAAATTCTTCCTCCCTTTTTATCTCCCTATCTCCAATATCACTTCTAAAATATATATTTTCATATTTTACATTAGATATTGCATTATAAACCTTTGTTTTTGCGGATTTTATAGTATTTCCTAATCCTGTTATTCCCAATACCCTTCCACCAGAGGTAAGGAGCTTTCCCTCCCTATCCTCCACACCTGCATAGAAAACAAAAATATCATTATCATTTATTTGGGAAACACCTTTTATTTCTTTATGTTTCTCATAATTTTCTGGATAGCCTAAGGAGGCAAGAACCACGCAAAGGGATTTTCTTTTATCTACTTCTAATTTTACCTTATTCAACCCTCCCTCTATGGTTGCCATAATGGGTATTAGAAGATCTGAGCGTAATCTTGGAATTATTGCCTGTGTCTCTGGGTCTCCAAATCTTGTATTGTATTCCAGAAGATACGGATTGTTATCCTTAAAAATAAGCCCAAGATAGAGAATTCCTTTAAATACAATTCCCAGATTATGAAGACCTGAAATTGTAGGAATTAAAATATCTTTCTTTATTTTTTCCTCTAAATCTTGCGTGATTAGGCTGGTGGGAGAATATGCACCCATTCCACCTGTATTTGGTCCAGAATCGCCATCAAATATCCTTTTATGATCCTGGGATATGGGTAGGGAAAGAAAATTTTCTCCCTCAATAAAGGCAATATATGAAGCCTCCTCTCCCTCGATAAAATCTTCAATAATTACCTTATCTCCCGCAGAATTAAATATTCTCTCCTCCATAATCTTCCCTATAGCTGTTGTTCCTTCCCTTTGGTCTTCGCAGACAAATGTTCCTTTTCCAAAGCATAAACCATCTGCTTTTATTACAATTGGATACTTCTTTTTAAAGATATACTTTAATGCCTCTTCTGCCTCTGAGAATACCTTAAATTTTGCGGTTGGGATATTGTTTTTTCTCATAAATTCCTTTGCAAATACCTTGCTTGTCTCAAGTTGTGCTGCCTCTTTTGAAGGTCCAAATATCATAAGGTTTTTTTCATTCCAATGATTAACTATTCCGCTAGCAAGCGGCGTTTCTGGTCCAACTATGGTAAGGTCTATTTTTTGCTCCTTTACAAAGGAGGAAAGAGAAAATAGGTCTTTTTTCTTTACAGCTATATTTTTTCCAAACCTTTTTGTTCCACCATTTCCAGGGGCAACAAATATTTCATCTACATTAGGGCTTTGGGAAAGCTTCCATCCAATGGCATCTTCCCTCCCTCCATTCCCGATAATTAAAATTTTCATAACAAAAGTATAATTTTACTTTTATCATTTAGTCAAGGCTTTTTTAAATTCTAAACTTAAAAACTTCAGAAGTTCTTAACTTAAGAAGTTTGGAAGATTAAAAATGGCGAGGCCCGGAATCGAACTGGGGACGCCGGGATTTTCAGTCCCGCGCTCTACCAACTGAGCTACCTCGCCTTTATCGCTTCGCCTTCGCGCTCCTCATAGGGGACTACGCTCCCCTCCCTGACACCTACTTCTTAAGCCACAGATAACTTTGGATGAAACAGTAATTTTGTATCCTCTATTCGTGTTCATTCGTGGTTATAAGATAAATTTACCACATAAAAAATAGAGACAAATAATTTTAGATAGCTATAGTATCTTCCATTACTTAGTGCAAAAATAGATAGGGTTGTGTTTATCTGTTAAAAATTCATCCACCTTTTAAGAAATTTTGAATTCTAAATTTTGAATTTTGAATTGAAGGTTTAAG
>JBFLYE010000038.1:3923-8451 GCA_040756715.1 bacterium | reverse complement strand
CCATTAGAGCCAATTACGGGAGAGAAGATTACCTTTCAAGGCGTTGGATTTAGCCCTTTTGAAAAAATAAGGGTAGATTTTGGAAGGAGAGAGGCAATTCTTTGGACAGAATCTAATGAAAATGGGATATTTACAGCTGAATACACTATCCAGGATCCAGTTGGGACATATAGATTGGTTGCCATAGGGTATAAAACATCTAATGCTGGGATAATAAATGTAAATGTTGTAGAGCCAAAGGAGGAAGAATCCCAAGAAGAGAAGAAGGAGTAATTGGAGGCAATTTATGAAAAAGTTAAAAGGGGTGAAAGAATTACAAGGGATGAGGGGGTTTCTCTTTTTAATTCATCTGACCTTATAAACCTCGGGCAATTAGCAGACCAGATAAGAAAAAAGCGATTTAAAGATAGGTGTTTTTTTTCCTTAAATATCAATATAAATCCAACAAACATCTGTGTCTATAGATGCCCCCTCTGTGCCTTTTCAAGGGATTTAAAGGATGGGTTTCTCCTTTCTTTTGATGAGATTATAGAAAGGGTAAAATGTGCTTATAATGAAGGGATAAGAGAGGTTCATATTGTGGGAGGATGTCATCCAGAGCTTGATATATCTTATTATGAAGGCCTTTTTCAAAGAATAAAGGAGATAGGTGATATATTCATCCAGGGGCTTACGGTTATTGAGATTGATTATATCGCTAAAAGGTCGGGTCTTACAATAAAAGAGGCTTTAATTCGTCTAAAGAATAAAGGGCTTGGCTCTATCCCTGGTGGTGGTGCTGAGGTGTTTAGCGAAAGGGTAAGGCAAATTATTGCTCCCAATAAGCCAAAAAAGGAGGTATGGCTTTCTGTAATGAAGGAGGCACACAAATTAGGGATAAGGTCAAATGCCACCATGCTCTTTGGAACAGTTGAGACAAACGAGGAAATAATAGAGCATCTTATTAGTTTAAGGGAGCTTCAGGATGAGACAGGAGGGTTTATGGCATTTGTTCCCCTTGCTTTCCATCCAAAAAATACAGGGCTTTCTCATTTAGAAGGACCTGATTATGTAAAAATTCTAAAGGTCTTTGCCATTTCAAGGATTATGCTTGATAATTTTCCTCACATAAAGGGGGTATGGATGTATTTAGAGAAAAGGCTTATCCCCCTTGCTCTGCAATTTGGGGTTGATGATATTGGTGGTCTTTCCTGGGATGAGAAGATTGTCTCTTCTACCTCCCCTAACCCACAAGAAAAAATAAGCAAAAAAGGGCTTACAGAGATAATAAAATTAGGCGAAAGAAGGGCTGTTTGCGTAAATAGTATTTATGAGAGGGCAGAAGATTGAAATCCATCCCTTCTTTTTCTAAAGAATTTCATATTCGGAATTTCCCTTTTTTCCATATAGCCCCTTATCCCATCTATTATTTTGATACAAGACAAAGGGTCAATAAAATTTGCTGTTCCAACCTCTATACAAGATGCACCTGCTAAAAAAAACTCAATTGCATCTTTTGCATTTCTTATCCCACCAATGCCAATTATGGGAATTGAAACAGAATTATAAGCCTCCCAGACCATCCTTAAGGCAATGGGCTTTATCGCTGGACCAGAGAGACCAGCTATAATATTTTCAAAAACAGGCTTCTGTTCTTCGATATCTATTGCTATGCCTTTTATTGTGTTAATAAGGGAAATAGCATCACTAGAGGCGTCTTCACAAGCCTTTGCAATAGGTTTTATAAAAGAGACATTTGGGGTAAGCTTTACAATTATGGTAAGGCTTGTTGCTTCTCTTATCCTTGAAACCAAAGAGAAGACAACCTTTGGCTCTTGTCCAAATTCAATCCCTCCTTTGGCTATATTTGGACAGGATATATTTACTTCAACCCCAGAGACTTCCTTGTCAAGAAGCTTTGAAAGCCTTACATATTCCTCAATAGATTCTCCTGCAATATTTGCAATGATGGGGATGTTATATTTTTTAAGTATGGGAAGAACATCCTTTAAAAATACATCTATCCCTGGATTTTCAAGGCCTATGCTATTTAAAAGACCAGAAGGCGTCTCAAATATCCTTGGAGGCTTATTCCCTTCCTTTGGCTTTAGGGTTATCCCCTTTGTAATTATTGCAGAAAGCTTATCAATTGGGACTATCTCTTCATATTCTATGCCAAATGTTCCCGAGGCAGGGATAACCGGGTTTTTTAGGGTAATATTCCCTATGTTAACAGATAGCTCTGGTTCAAACAATTACAACCCCCCTTTCTCCCTCCTCTATGCTTCCTATTGTGTAAGAAGGAATTGCAGAAAGGGTTTTATCTACATCCTTTTTATCCACAATAAGACAAAGGCCAATTCCCATATTAAATGTTTTAAACATCTCCATTTCGGGAATATTTCCCTCTTTTTGAATTTTCAAGAATATCTCTTGTGTATTCAGGCTTTTTTTCTCAATTATAGCCCTTGTTCCACTTGGAAGGAGCCTCTTTATGTTCTCAATAAGCCCACCACCTGTGATATGGGAAATGCCATTTATAGAAAAATCAGCTACCTTAAGGAAATCCTTTACATAGATTTTTGTTGGAATGAGCAATTCATTGGGATATGGCTCTTTAATAATTTTTCTTACCAATGAAAAGCCATTTGAATGTAAGCCTGATGAGGGAATACCAATAATTATATCGCCTTTCTTTATCTTTTCTCCTGTAATTATTTTCTCTTTCTCAACAATACCAACACAAAAACCCGCACAATCGTATTCCCCTTTTCCATAAACATCTGGCATCTCTGCTGTCTCACCACCCAATAAACTGCACTCTGCCTCATTACATCCTGCAATAATACCATCCATAATGCTATTTGCTATTTCTAAATCAAGCCTTCCAAATGCAAGGTAATCAAGGAAGAATAAAGGAATTCCTCCTGTGGCAATAATATCATTAACACACATAGCAACCAGGTCAATGCCAATGGAGTAATGATTGTTTAACCTTTGAGCAATCTTTACCTTTGTTCCCACACCATCACAGGAAGAAACAAGGATTGGCTCTTTATATAATGAAAAATCTTGCTTAAAAAAGCCAGAGAAATGGCCAATCCCTCCCATTACACCCTTTTGAAATTTAAGCTTTTTCCTTATATGCTCTACAAAAATATTTCCCTTTTCAATATCAACACCCGCATCTTGATAATCCATAAGTAAAGTATATAAAGCCTTGCCATTTCAATCAAGGAATTATATAATAAAACCAAATGTTTACAGGAATAATTGAAGAAAAAGGGGTTATAAAAAGCATTGGAAAGGAAATTTATGTTTCTTGCAAAAGGGTTAGAGAAGACCTTAAAATAGGGGATAGCATTGCAGTTTCTGGATGTTGTTTGACCATCTCCTCCCTTCCTAACGATGGTTTTATTTGCAATCTCTCAAAAGAGACATTGAAGACAACAAACTTTGGTTTTCTTAAAAAGGGGGGCAAGGTAAATCTTGAAAGGCCATTAAGGATTTCTGATAGATTGGGTGGCCATATTGTATCTGGTCATATAGATGGTTTGGCAAGGCTTTGCGAAAAAAGGGGTTCTCTTTATTTTTTTTCTATTTCCAAGACCTTATTAAAATATCTTGTAAAAAAGGGTTCTGTTGCCATTGATGGTGTATCGTTAACCATTGTTGATATTATAGGAGGTAAATTCTCTGTAAGCATTATTCCTCATACCTTAAAGGAAACAACCCTTAATGAGATGAATATTGGATATAAAGCAAACATTGAGGTTGATATGCTTGCAAAGATTATAGAAGGATTTTTAAAGAAATAGGATTTTTATTGAAATGTCTAAACTAATGAGCTCAGCTAAACACATACCTTTTACCCTGTTTTCCTTTTCCATTCATTACCAAATTTTACCCAATCCTCAAGGTCAAATATTACACCCTTTACCCCCTTTATCTTTTTTATCCTCTTTTCTAGGTCAGCAAGGCGCCTTTTTTCAGCCTCAATCCTTTCCTCTATAGAGGCAACAACCTTCTCGGAAGAATCCTTTGTTTTTATAAAGACAATACTACCTTTTAGATAGACAACGCTGGCAATGGTATTAAATTTTATCCTTCTTAAATCAACAAATCTCTTAACAAGCTCTTGTCTGACCGATACATTTATATCCCAATCTTCAACCACCTACCTTAAATATAACAAAACGAGAAACAGAGAGCTTTTCTTTAAACTTGGCTTGGGTTTCTAAGACAAGGTCCTTTATCTTTATTTTTGGTTCCCTGATATATGGCTGAGAAAGAAGGCAATTTTCTTCAAAGAATTTTGAAAGCCGACCACTTGCTATCTTTTCTAAAACAGCCTTTGGTTTCCCCTTATCCTTAAACTGGTTTTTTATAATATTTTTTTCCTCCTCAATAATATTAGCGGGCACATCATTTTCACTTATATATAATGGATTTGAGGAAGCTATTTGAAGGCAAAGCTCTTTCCCGAGGTTTTTAAATTCCTCTGTCTTTGCTACAAAATCTGTTTCACAATTAAGCTCAAGGAGAACAC
>JBFLYE010000038.1:3215-3913 GCA_040756715.1 bacterium | reverse complement strand
CCTTTGCACTTCTTCCCTCAAGCTTTTTACTTCCTGCCTTTCCCTTTTCGCGAAGGATAACAATTGCCTTTTCAATATTGCCTTCTGCTTCTTCTAAGGCAGCCTTACAATCCAAGATTCCCGCAAATGTTTTTTCCCTTAATTCCTTAATCAGGGCTGTATTCAATTTCGCTTATAACCTCCTCTTTTTCTTTTACCTCTTCTCTTTTTATTTCTTTTTCTTCTATCTCTTCAACCTTTTCTTCCTGTGGTAACCCTTCTTTTATATTTCTTCCCTCAATAACAGCATTAGCTATACAGGATGTGATAAACCTTATTGAACGGATAGCATCATCATTCCCCGGAATGGGATATGTAACCTTATCTGGGTCTCCATTTGTATCAACAATAGCAATGGTTGGAATTCCCATTTTTCTTGCCTCTTCAACGCATATTTTCTCTCTTGCTGAATCAACAATATATATTGCAGAGGGAAGCTCCTCTAGCCCCTTTATTCCTCCTAGATTACGGACAAGCCTCGCATATTCTTTTAGCAATTTTGTTCTTTCCTTCTTTTGTAGGCGATTGAACTCGCCATTCTTCTCTTTTTCTTCAAAATCAATAAGCTTCCATATACTTTTTCTAATTGTAGAAAAATTTGTAAGTGTGCCTCCCAGCCATCTATTATTAACATAAAAAGCCTCACACCTTTCTGCCTC
>JBFLYE010000038.1:0-3205 GCA_040756715.1 bacterium | reverse complement strand
TTATTACCTGCTGTGTCTGTTTTTTTGAGCCAACAAAAACTATATTTCCGTTTGATGAAGAAAGCTTTTTTACAAACTCATAAGCATCATTAAGGCACTTAAGGGCTTTTTCAAGGTCAATAATATGGATGTCATTCCTTACCGTATAGATATACCTCGCCATTTTTGGATTCCACTTCTGCCTTTGATGACCAAAATGGATGCCTGCTTCCAATAATTCCTTGATATCTACATTTAGCATAAGAATAAAGTTTATATTAAAAAAACCCTACCTGTCAAGAATTACCCTTTACAAAAATGCTATCATTATATCAAAATATAATAATGAAAGGCTTGCTTTCTATTTCTGGAATAAAGGTAAGTGGTATTCATTGTGGGATAAAGAAAAGGAAAAAAGACCTCTCTTTAATCTATTCCGAAAATCCTGCAAATTGGGCTGGTGTTTGGACAAAGAATAAGATAAAGGGAGCCTCTATCCTTTTTAACAAAAGGAGGAGGAATAATAAAATTCAGGCTATTCTTATAAACTCAGGGAATGCAAATACAGGAACAGGGGTAAAGGGCTTAAGGGATGTCCAAAGAATGGCAAGAATTGTAGCAAAAAGCCTCAATATTCCCTATAATTCTGTCCTTATAGGAGGTCAAACAGGAAAAATTGGCGAATTCCTTCCTATGGAAAAAATAGAATCTGGGATAAAAAGGCTGGTTAAAAGGCTTCCTTTTGGAAGCAATGATGATTGTATAGAAGGCATTATGACAACAGACAAGACAAAAAAGGAGGCAGAAATTGACCTTGGCTTTTGCAAGATTGCAGGGATTGCAAAGGGTGCTGGAATGATATACCCAAATATGGCAACCATGCTTTCATTTATTGTAACCGATGCAAGGTTTGACAATAAAACCCTGCAAGGAATCCTTAAAGCTTGCGTTGATGAGACATTTAACCGGATAAGCGTTGATGGTTGCAGATCAACCAATGATAGTGTAATAATTATGGCAAATGGGATGAGCAAAGAGGTTGATAAAAATAAATTTTCACAAGGTTTATTCTTTGTCTGTGCAAGCCTGGCAAGACAGATTGTAGAGGATGGAGAGGGTGCAACAAAGCTTATAAGGATTGTGGTAGAGGGTGCAAAAACAAAAAAAGATGCAAAGGCGGTTGCTTGTTCTCTTGCAAATTCTTGCCTTGTAAAAACAGCAATGTATGGATGCGACCCAAATGTGGGAAGGATATTGCAAGCTATTGGGGAAGCACAAGCAAATATAGACCCTAAAAAAATAAGCATTTGGCTTCAGGGTCATCTAGTTACCTCTTGTGGAGCAATAACTTTCTTTGATAGAGAAGAGATAAAACAAGAATTAAAAGTTAAGGAGATTGAGATAAGAATTTCCCTTGGCAAAGGAGAAGAGGCTATTTCATTTTTTACTTGTGATTTATCAAGCGAATATGTTAAAATAAATGCCAGGTATTCGTAAATCGTTTTTAATTAACAAAAAATCTAAATAAACACTATGAATTTAGTTATTTACATTGCTGTTTTGCTTTTTTCTGTGGTTATCCACGAGGTAAGTCATGCTTTTGTGGCTGATACGTGCGGAGATAAAACAGCAAGGCTTTCTGGAAGGCTCAGCTTGAATCCAGTGGCTCATCTTGATCCAATTGGCTCTATATTAGTCCCCCTCTTTGCCTTTATTACCCACATTCCTGTTCCCGCATGGGCAAAGCCTGTTCCTGTAAATTCTTATAACCTTAATAATCCAAGAAGTGATATGGTTAAGGTTGCCCTGGCAGGCCCTCTTTCAAATATAGGGCTTGCCCTTATTTCATCTATTATTTTAAGGCTTTCATTTATTCCTGTTGGTTCATACCTTGAACAGATCCTTCTTTGCTTTGTAATAGCAAATTTTCTCTTAAGCCTTTTTAATCTTATTCCCATTCCACCTCTTGATGGCTCAAGGATTATAGCTTACTTCCTACCACCAAATACCTCCTTTAAGGTAAGCTTCCTTGAGCCTTTTGGCTTTATTATTCTTATATTATTATTGAGCTTTGGGTTTTTTAATTTTATTGTTCAAATAGCCTTTCGACTTTCATACTTTGGAGTAGGGGAGCGGATTTTTCATTTTTATTTATGATGGATTTAGAAGGGCTTTGGGAGAAAGCAAAACAAGAAACAGAGATATTGAGGCAGAGGGTAGGCTATCTTTCAAGCATTGAACACACAATTCTTGATTACATTTTTTTGGCAGAATCCTCTGTAAATTTAGGTGATACCATTGTTCGCTCGGGAAAAATTCTGGTCCATAAGCCTTTAATAATCCTTCCCAGGGAAGTTCCAATATTTGAGGGATTTGAGTTTGAAGATGACATTGCTTCATTTTTTCTTATGAGGGGCATTCAATTTCCATCTTTAAAGTATAGCAACATAACATCATCCATTGAGATTTATGAAGGACCTTTAAGCAAAGCAATAGACGATTTTATGGAGAGGCTTACCATGAAAGAGGATATTTCAACTGGCCTTATAAAAGGTGTTTCCGATATATGGCAGTTTTCCCTCCTTCTCTATGTGGGAAACCTTGTAATAAGATCAGCCCCCTCCGATATAAAAAGGGCAATGGATGATTTTAAGAAGAGAATCAATGGCTATGGATTTGGATAAAAAGGTATTAAAAGCCCTTCAAGGGGAATTTCCTTTAGAAAAACAGCCTTTTAAGGTTATAGGAGAAAGGATAGGATTAGATGAAAACTCTGTAATTGAGATTGTTTTATCTTTAAAAAATAAAGGGATAATCAGGGAGATTGGACCAATCTTTGATTATAAAAGGCTTGGGCTTGAAACAAAATTAGTGGGAATTGCGGTTAAGGATATAGAATCTTGTGCAGAGATTATAAACGAATATGAAGAGGTAACCCATAATTATGAGAGGGAAGGGTTTTATAACCTCTGGTGTAGCATTCTGGGAGAAAAAGGAAGGGTTGATAATTTAATAGAAATAATAAAACAAAGGGTAAAACCCGATGATATTGTTTCCTTTCCATCTATTTCTTCTTTTAAACTTCTATTTGAGCTTGAGATATATAGTATCTTCCATTACTTAGTGCAAAAATAGATAGGGTTGTGTTTATCTGTTAAAAATTCATCCACCTTTTAAGAAATTTTGAATTCTAAATTTTGAATTTTGAATTGAAAAAGGTTAAGTT
>JBFLYE010000037.1:662-6830 GCA_040756715.1 bacterium | reverse complement strand
TCCTATGCTGAAATGGTAAAATTTGCCGATGGAATCCCAATAATTGTAAAAACCACAAGGGCAGATGGATTTAAGCTTTCAAAGGAAAGGCTAAAAGAAGCAATAACAGAGAGGACAAAAGGGATTATCCTAAATTCTCCTTCAAATCCAACCGGTGCGGTATATACAGAAAAAGAGCTATTAGGAATTGCAAGTGTGATAAAAGAAAATAACCTTTGGGTAATCTCAGATGAGGTATATGAGAAATTTGTCTATGATGGCTTATCTCATAAGAGCATTGCACAATTTATTCCAAAGAATACCGTTGTTATCAATGGCTTTTCAAAGACATATGCGATGACGGGATTAAGAATAGGTTATGCCGCAGGGCCAATTGATCTAATAAAAGCAGCAGGAAGAATACAGTCCCAGACAACCTCAAACCCCTGCTCAGTAATTCAATATGGTGCCTTAGCGGCGATAACCTCTGGCAATGATTTTGTCTTAAATATGGTTTCTACCTTTGAAAAAAGAAGAAGGCTTATCGTTGATGGCTTAAATCAAATAAAAGGAATGGATTGCCCGATGCCGCAAGGTGCATTTTATGCTTTTTGTGAGGTAAGTGGGCTGTTTAAAGAAAAGATAAAAGGCTCATCCTCTTTGGCAGAATTTCTTATTGAAGAGGCAAAGGTCGCATTGGTTCCTGGGGTTGCCTTTGGCGATGACAATTACCTAAGGTTTTCCTATGCTGCATCTACAAAAGATATCGAAGAGGGAATTTTAAGGATAAAAGAGGCCATCTCCCATTTGCAATAAACCACAATTGAGAAATATCAAGCTTACCATAGCCTATGATGGAACAAATTATTATGGTTGGCAGAGGCAGAAGGATAAGCCTACAGTCCAAAGAATGCTTGAGACCGCTATATTTAAGGTTACAAAAGAAAATGTAAAAACAATAGGTGCATCAAGGATAGATAAAGGAGCCCATGCATTGGCTTTTGTTGCAACATTTAAGACAGGCTCTAATATTCCAACTTTAAACCTAAAAAATGCCTTGAATTCTTTTCTTCCTTATGATATAATTATAAAAGATATAGAAGAGATAGACCTTTCATTTAATCCCAGGCATGCTAAAGAGAGAAGGTATAGGTATATTGTCCTAAATGATCGGGTTAAATCACCTGTGTTTTTAAGGTATAGCTATTTTTTTCCAGGCTCTCTTAATATAGAAATGATGAAAGAGGCAGCGAATATCTTTGTGGGAAAAATGGATTTTTCTTCATTTGTAAGAAGGGATGAAAGAAATCCGGTAAGGGAGATAAAATCCATTTCTATCTCTTCCCAAATGGGTATTTTTTCCGAAAACCTTATATTTTTTGATATTTCTGGTATAAGCTTTCTCCACAATATGATTAGGTGCATTGTGGCAACCTTAATTAAGGTGGGAAGCGGGCTTCTTAATTTAGATGCGGTATCTTCTATCATCCAGGGTAAGAATAGAAAACTTGCTCCTTGGACAACTCCTTCCCGCGGACTTTTCCTCATCGGGATTGATTACTAATGATAATTGTTATCTCAGCACCATCGGGAACAGGAAAGACAACAATTTGCAGGGGGCTATTAGAGGAATTTTCTGATTTGCGGTTTTCTGTATCCTACACCACAAGAAAACCAAGGGAGGGAGAAACAGAAAAATGGGAATACAAGTTTATCGATATTAACAGGTTTAAAAGGATGATTGAGAAGGATGAATTTGTTGAATGGGTGAAGATATTTGGAGATTATTATGGAACATCAAGGGAAACTTTGGAAAAAGCAAAGAATTATGACCTCCTTCTTGATATAGATGTGGTGGGTGGGAAAAAGATAAAAGCCTCTTATCCAGAAAGTCTCCTTATATTTCTTCTTCCACCATCAATGGAGGAGCTTGAAAGGAGGCTTATGATGAGAAAGACAGAATCTGATGAAAAAATAAGGGAGCGTCTTGAAAAGGCAAAATATGAGATAGAGGAGGGAAAAGATTATGATTATGTTATTGTAAATGAGAGATTAGAAAAAACAATATCTTTGATAAAGGAAATCATTTTAAAGAAAAAAGGAGGAGGAAAAGATGCTATATGACTACGATGAGATGCTAAGGCATGCAAAGAGCAAATTTCACCTGGTCAATCTTTTGGCAAAAAGGTCAAGGGAGTTAAATAGATGGGTTGGTTCTGAAACAGACATAATAAAGATAATTCCCCTTGCCATTGAGGAGTTATTAGAGGGAAAACTAATTGCCGAACCCAAAGAGCCTCCTCCACAGACCTTCCCAAAATAGCTGTTTTAAAATTTGTTTAGCTTTAATGGAACAAATGAAATGCGAACAAATTCAAATGGCTAAAATTGAAAATTCAAAACAATATAGAAGAACGAATATTATTTCCTGCTTTGTCCTTTCGGATTTCCTCCCTTTTTTAACCTCCTTTCCTCTTTTTGTCTACCTAAACACATACCCTTATTTAAATAGGATATTAGCAAGGTTATACCAATATTCATCAACAAGCTTTAGCTTTCCAGATGCCTCAATAAGTGGAACAGGTATTATTTTATTTCCCACCAAAGCTGCCATTGTTCCAAATTTCCCTTGATGGACAAACTCAACCGCGGCTACACCGACCCTTAAGCCCAATATCCTATCAAATAAGGTCGGAGGGCCTCCCCTCTGAATATGGCCAATCACAGAAAGCCTTGTTTCAATCCCTGTTTTTTTCTCTATTTCATCCGCGATTATTTTTCCCACACCCCTTTTTTGAAGAATCATATGGCCAAATTCATCAAGCCTTTCCTCTTTATCTACCTTAATTTTTATTCCCTCAGATACAACAACCAAAGCATATCCCTTCCTCTCCTTTGCCTTTATAAGATGCTTGCACATTTTGTCTAGGTCTGGCTCAATTTCTGGGATAAGAACCCAATCTGCACCTGCTCCAATCGCGGTAAATAGAGCAACCCATCCGGCATGACGGCCCATAACCTCTAATACCATAATTCTTCTGTGAGACCTGCCTGTATCCCTTAACCTATCCAAGGCATCAATTGCGACTGTAACAGATGTATCAAAGCCAAATGTATAATCTGTGCAAGATAGATCATTATCCATTGTCTTTGGAACGCCAACTATAGGCAGATTAAACTCTGAAAATAGCTTGTTTGCAATGCCCAATGTATCCTCTCCTCCCATGGCAATTATGGCATCAAGATTAAGGGCTTTAAAATTCTCATAGCATATCTTTAATCCATTTTCCTTATGTTTGGCTGGATTTACCCTTGTAGTTCCAAGGATTGTCCCACCATGTGAGGTAATCTCATCAATATCTTTCAAAGACAAGCTTATCGTCTCTTTCTCAAGCAGACCCTTCCATCCATTCAATATCCCAATTACCTCATCTTTAAAGTCAGCTGCCCTAAGGTATGCACCACGGATTGCAGGATTTAATCCTGGACAATCACCACCACCGGTCAATATCCCAATCTTCATAATTTTATAATAACATAAGCAACTTAAAATAAGCAAGAAAAAATTTAGCCAGACAATAAGCCGGATTCTGTTTAGATGGTCATTTATCTAGGATGGCTGTTGCCAACCATCTCAAGCGTTCTACCTTAAGAATAGCCGGGTTAGCCTCTTAGGTTTGAACTTGCACCGGATGGGGTTTTCCAAGGGGAAAAATCGCTTTTTCCCCTGGTGGGCTCTTACCCCACCATTTCACCATTGCCTGTAAAGTTTCCTTCCATCGGCTGTGTATTTTCTGTTGCACTTTCCGTAGCCTTACAACTCCTGGGTATTACCCAGCATCCTACCCTCTGGTGTCCGGACTTTCCTCTGGATTTATCCAGCGACCATCTTGCCTAGCTTTAAGAAATTTTGAATTCTAAATTTTTGAATTTTAAATCTATTTTAATAGTGTTCCCTAAAACTTCTTAATAATTAAAATTCGAAGTTTTTGGATAAAAATACCGAAATATATTATATGTGAAAGGTGGAAGAATTACAATAAAAAATTTTTATTGACATCTAGGTAAAATGTTTATTAAAATAATAGTCTAAAAATTATGGCAAGAATAGTAGGCGTGGATCTTCCGAAGAATAAACGGATAGAAATAGCCCTATCTTATATCTATGGAATTGGGCCTTTTTTTTCTAAGAAGATTCTTAAAAATGCAAATGTAAATTCCGATATAAGGGTAGCTGATCTCTCTGAAGAACAAGCTACAGCAATTAGAAGGGAGATTGAAAGGTTGGGGCTTAAGGTAGAAGGAGAGCTTAGAAGAGAGGTAAGTATGAATATCAAGCGATTGATTGAAACAGGCACTTATAGGGGCTTAAGGCATAGAAGAGGGCTTCCTGTTAGGGGGCAAAGAACCCATACAAATGCAAGGACAAAGAGGGGAAAGAGAAAGACAGTAGGAGCAAAGGTCAAAAAATAATGGCACCAAGGGTAAAAAAAGATAAAAAAAAGGAGAAAAAAATAGGGCTTGCTTGTATTTACATCCAATCAACCTTTAACAATACAATTGTTACAGTTACATCTTCCGAAGGAGATGTTGTTTGTTGGTCATCAGCTGGCTCTGTTGGTTTTAAAGGAACAAAAAAGGGGACACCCTTTGCCGCCCAAATTGCTGCAGATACAGTCGCAAAAAAGGCTTTTGAATATGGAATAAAGGATGCCTTTGTTTTTGTCACAGGCCCTGGAGGAGGAAAGGAATCTGCTGTGCGTGCCCTTCAGGCAGCTGGAATGAATATTAAAACCATAAAGGATGTAACCCCTATTCCCCATAATGGATGTAGGTCAAGAAAAAGAAGGAGGGTATGATAAAGATTCAAAACTTAAAACTAAAAATGCAAAATTGTGGTAGGGATTTAATTAAAAATATAACCAAAGTTTTAAGTTTTTAGTTTTTAAGATGGCAAGATATAGAGGTCCAAGTTGTAGAATTTGTAGGGCAAAAGCCGAAAAACTTTTCCTTAAAGGAAAAAGGTGTTTGAGTGAGAAATGTGGGTTTAACAAAAGATCATATCCACCTGGAAGCCAAGGACCAAACTTTAAGAAAAGAAAAATCTCGGATTATGGAGAACAGCTTGCTGAAAAGCAGAAGGCAAAATATATATATGGGATTTTAGAAAGGCAATTTAAGAATTATTTTAAAAAGGCAAAAGCCTTGTCAGGGCTTTGTGGAGATAATCTTCTTATCATGCTTGAAAGGAGGCTTGATAATGTTATTTATAGGGCAGGTTGGGTAGAGTCTAGAAAAGAGGCACGACAAATGGTCTCTCACAATCACCTTAAGGTAGGAGGAAGAAAGATAAATATCCCATCATATCTTGTTAAGGTTGCTGAAACAATAGAATTGGATAGAGAACCAAGATTAACGGCGGTTAATCTTCCTCCCTGGCTAAAGGTAGAGGGTAAAAAGATAGAGGTCTTGAGATTTCCAGAGCGAAAAGAAATAGCAACTCCCATAGAAGAAAATAAAATTGTTGCATTCTATTCTAAATAAGGAGGAAAAATATGAAAGAATGTGGGATTAGAAAATTGGAATGGCAGGAGGAAAGCCCTACATATGGAAAGCTTATTGCTGAACCATTTCCAAAGGGATTTGCCGTTACTATAGGCAATAGTCTAAGGAGAATACTCCTTTCCTCTATAGAAGGACCGGCGGTTACCTCTATCAAAATAGATGGCATTCTTCACGAATTTACAGCAATTCCAGGTATATTAGAAGACCCAATTGACCTTATCCTAAATATCAGAGGGATTATTTTTAAATATGAAGGAAATGGAAAAAAGGAATTGTTTTTAGAGGCAGAAAAAGGGTCTGTATCTGCTAGAATGATAAAAACTCCACCCGATGTAATAATAGTCAATCCAGAACACTATCTTTTAACAGTATCTGAGGGAAAAATAAAATTGGAGATGGAATTAGAGCGTGGTGTTGGCTATGTTCCTGCTAATGAGGCAAAAAGGGAAGAGAGATTAGGTGTAATCCCGATTGATGCCTATTTTTCTCCCATAAAAAGGGTGAACTTCTCGGTTGAAAATGTAAGGATAGGTGGAATTTCAGACTATGAAAGGCTTATACTTGAAATTACCACAAATGGTGCGATTAGCCCAAAGGAGGCTGTAATAAAAGCCGCATCTATAT
>JBFLYE010000037.1:0-652 GCA_040756715.1 bacterium | reverse complement strand
ATTTGAGATTAATGAAGAACCTTTAGAAAAGGTTGATGAAGAAAGAGAAAAGCTGAGAAAGGTTTTAAATACGAGTATTGATGAACTTGAAATATCTGTAAGAGCCTCTAATTGCCTTCGGCTTGCAGGAATAACAAGGATTGGAGATATTGTAAAGATGGATGAGACAGGGCTATTAAAGATGAGAAATTTTGGAAGGAAGTCTCTTGCAGAGGTAAAAGAAAGACTTGTTGATTATAACCTTACATTGGGAATGTCAGGCGTAGAGGAGCTCTTAGAGCCTTTATCAGAAGAGGCACAAGCCGGGATTGTAGAAAATGAGACACAGGAAGAAACATCTCAAGCTTAAAGGCTCTATAAGCCATAGAAAGGCACTTCTTTCTAATCTGGCAACTGAGCTTTTTAGGCACAAGACCATAAAAACAACCTATACAAAAGCAAAGGCTTTATCAAGGCTTGCTGAAAGGCTGCTAACAGAGGCAAAAAAGCAAACCCTTGCTTCCCAGAGAAAGATTATCTCAAATCTCCATAACAAAGAGGTGGCAAAGAAGATATTTAAAGAGGCAAAGGAATTACAACAGGGGGGGGGATACACAAAAGTTCTTAAGCTTCCTTGTAGGCATGGAGATAATAGCCCAATGGCAATTGTTAC
>JBFLYE010000036.1 GCA_040756715.1 bacterium | reverse complement strand
GTTTTATAAAATTTTTTCCCTTTTAATTCAAAATTCAACATTCAAAATTCATAATTTTATAAAGTTTTCCTTAAGATTATCTAAACACATACATTTTGTAAAGCGTTATGGAATTAACTATAATTTTATTGCTACATCGGGTAGTGGCTTATCTTTCTTTGTCTTTGCAGAGCCTTTCAGGGAATAAAGGGTATTTGGGGTAAGCTCAAAATCAAGCCTTGTAACACCATCTACATATACCTCTTTTTCTACAGGATTACACCCCTCTTTACCTGCCCTTAAGGTATAATTGCCTTTTGGCATATTCTTATCAATTATGCGGTATGCTCCGCTTAAAGATGTGGTTGCCGAGCCCAAATATGGCCCCTTTGTTATCCTTACCTCTGCCTTGTATATTGGCTCTTTGCTATCAGACCTGGTTACCTTGCCTTCAATGAGAATAGGGTTTAGACCCCAGATTGGCATTTCTGGGTCTCCTAATAGATTAAGGCAGAACATAATCCAGCGATAGGGGCCATCTCCTTCTGACCTTGGAATGAATTTCATCTTAGAGAAGGCAAGGACCTTTCCCAGGATGACCCTGGTATTCCTTAAAGTATTGCCTGAAGAGTTCCATATCATACTCGCCTGAATATGCCTTTGTATTTCCCCTCCTATACCAGCCATATCTTGAATTTCCTATAAAGGCAACCGCCCCTCCCTCTGGGTTTGTTACGAAATGTTCACCTATGCAGTCTGATCTCTCAAAGCTTCCTGGAAGACAGCCTAAGGTATAGAAGATGAATGGCTTATCCTTGTTGGTAAGATTGTCCACAGTGCTAATTTCAAATGGCGGAACTACTCTGCTATTTGCATGACCGGCATGGTTTATTAAACCCATACCCTGGTTTATATAATCAATTATTCTGGTTAGGCTTACCCCCTCTTTTGACTCATATTCCTTATAAATTTTATAGAATGTTGCTGTATAGGTTGCAATTTCTTCCTTTACCTCGGCACAGTCAGATTGCTCATCTGCCTTCCAACCAATCAATAGCTCATTTAATAGATAACCGGCATTTTTGTTATTTGTATAGGTTATAACCTTATTAACAAAATTTTTTGTCTCCTCCTGGGTATTCACGGGTGCCCTTCCTACATAGACCTCTGGCATAAGGTCAACCCCATCCTCTAATTCACCAAAGATATTGTTATTATTCTTATCCCAGCTTCCATCAAGGCAGGCATAATAGAGGTCGCAGGGCGTGTTTTGGGTCAGTTCGTTATAACTAGCACTACGATAGGGAACAAGCTCAACATCGCCACCCAAAAGAACATATTCTGTGCCATAATTCTTGTAATAGTCTATAATAAAATTCCTTATCCTTTCCTGGTTATCCCTTCCTGTGTAATTCTCATAAATCCATTGGGTTGTCTTGATGGTTGAGGTAAGCCCCTTGGCTTTTTTATGGTCAATTAAGGCTTGAAAGGGCAAAGCCAAAGAATTGTCAGTAATGATTACATATTGGTAGGTTGTAAGGGGAGCTTTTTTTCTTTAATGGCTTGTATTTTTGAATGATTTCTTTATTTTCCACAAGGCTTTCAATAAATGCTCTATCTTCATCATCCCCTCTAAAGAATTCTGGGGTAGATAGAATCTTTGGCTTTTCAAGGATTATTTCTATATTTATGCTTTTATTCCAATAAAGGGCTTTTTCTTTGCATTGTCCGGCAAATACATTTATCGCAAGCAAAGAATATCCCCTACACCCTTGTATTTCTCCAATAAAAGCCACATTTTCTGGAAACAAGCTCCATTCCTCATCCCCTGTATCCTGCATCCTGTCTTCTCCTATGGGAATTGGCTCTTCTACCTCAACAACATCGTATTCGCCAATAAACTCTTGCTCCTTTATAATCTTTACATCCTTTATCCTTGAATTGGGAGGAAGAAGAAGGAATAGCTCCTTTAAAGGAAGCCTTGGCCGATGCGGGGTATATGAATAAATACAGCCATCTGATTGAACAATAGAATATGTCCCCTCTTTGCTTATCTTAAGGGGCTCAAAATCAACCCTTGCTTTGATAATAGAGCTTTCTTCATCATAGGAAGGGGTTATTTTTAGATCAGCTATCCCAAGATTTAAAGATAAGAAAGATAAAAGAATGGTAAACTTCCTCATATTTTTAAGTATAACCCAAAAATTCCCTTTTGTCAAAAAAACTTGCAAAATTAAGGGCTTTATTGTAAAATGTTTTTATGGCAGTATTAGAGCTAACCCCTCAGATTAGAAGGGAAATAGAGGATATTGTTGATAAGCGAATCAGGGAAGCACATATAACCAGGGAGGACTTCTCTGAGCTTAAGGGGATTGTCCGAGAGCTTGGGGTTAGGGTAAATGATCTTGCCGTTGAGGTATCCGACCTTACCCTTGATGTAAAAGCCCTTGCCCAAGCCCAGAAACGAACCGA
>JBFLYE010000035.1 GCA_040756715.1 bacterium | reverse complement strand
GTTTTATAAAATTTTTTCCCTTTTAATTCAAAATTCAACATTCAAAATTCATAATTTTATAAAGTTTTCCTTAAGATTATCTAAACACATACATTTTGTAAAGCGTTATGGAATTAACTATAAGATTTATGTAATTGTTTTTAAATCATAAATCTTAAAGTACGTGTTTAGCTTCTCTCTTAACCAAATTACCATAGCCGTTGTTTAGCTGTCTTATATACCTAGGCACAAAGGGGCAAAGGCACAAAGAAAGCAAGTAATAAATAAACTCTCTCGCCTTTGTGCCTCTGTGCCTTTGTGCCTATTTCCCAATTTTATTCTCACCGAGCTAAACACATACATCTTAAATTTCCATAGTATTTCTGAACATTTATGAAAGATACTATAATTAGGCAGTTGTCTGTAGGGCTGTTTTACCAACTACCTGCCATCGTGCCTCAATGGTATCCGCTGACAAATCAGCACCGCAATCCCATTCAACAAAGTATCCACCATTAAAAACCTTCAGAAATTCGCTATAATCTCGAAGGGGTTCAAATGCTTCATATTCAAGATAGGGACTGACATCAAAATTGCCAGTGCGACCGTCATCTGCAACGATGGATAACACCCAATTGGGTTGTGGAAAAATTTCTGCTATTCTCATTGGTCAAGTCCTTTGATTGGAAATGGATTTTTACCGTTTACAACCAGGTTCCAATCGGCAAGCAAATCTTCTTGATGAATCTCAATCCAGGCGACGACCAGTTTTTGCTTGTTTGGTGGCAATTCACCTGCCAAAAGCGTTCCGTCAAGAATTGAGTACACTGCTACTTGCCCCTGGTAATCAGCATGGATGTGTGGCACATGATGTTTTTCGGTATCTCTAAAGAACATCCTAATGAGAAGTCCATAAAACATTGAAATTATTGGCATTCTGTTTTCTCCTGCCTCGGATTAATGTGTCTACACCTGGTTAGACAATATTTCTTTATAATGACCACCCTCACTTGTCCAAACAAAGCGAGGGCAGGTGTAGCGAAAATATTCCTTTATCTTACTTCCAAATTATAGCACAATAATCAATTATGGACAACTATTTTTTGCTCTGGTGCTTCTTTCTTTACTTTGGTTAGCTAAACATTACAAAATCCCCGATACAGATTCAGCCTTCTTGCCTCATTTAATGCCCTTTTATACTCTTCCCAGGTTATCCTTCTTCCTATCTTTGGAAATTTATCTGCCTGGTATAATGGTCTATATTGGTCCATAATATTTACATAAGTATCCTTTGACAAAGAAGAAATAAAATCCATAACATTATGTGTTCCTGCCTCATTATTTGGAAGCACAAGGTGGCGAACAAGAAGCCCTCTTTTTGCAATTTTCTCTTCTACGATAAGGTCTCCTACCTGCCTATGCATCTCCTTTATTGCCCTCTTTGAAATTTCAAAATAATCTGATGCATTTGAATATAAACTTGCCGGTTCAGATGTTCCATATTTCATATCAGGCATATAAATGTCGATTATCCCCTCAAGAATTTTCAAGGTCTCAACCCTCTCATATCCACTTGAGTTATAAACTATTGGGATAGAAAGCCCCTTCTTTGAGGAAAGATAAAGAGCAGAGACGATCTGGGGAACATAATGGGTTGGGGTTACAAGGTTTATATTATGGCAGGAAATTTTTTGCAAGAATATCATTTTTTCGGAAAGCTCATCTTCTGTCACTTCTTTTCCATAACCAAGATGGCTTATTTCATAGTTCTGGCAGAATATACACCTTAAGCTACAATGGGAAAAGAATATTGTTCCCGAGCCATTTTTTCCCACAAGCTCTCTTTCTTCCCCAAAATGTGGACCAATTGATGAAACAACAAGCTGCTTTGGTGCTTTGCAATATCCAATCTCTCCCTCTATTCTATTAACCCTACATTCCCTTGGACAAAGCCTGCATTCCTTAAGAATTTCATAAAGGGCTTGTTTTTTTCTTAAAAAATCATGGTTAGAGAGATTAAGGTATGAAGGTTGTAGGTGTTCCAATTTTTATTTTAGTAAGGTGGCTTATCCTCTCCTTGGCATATTTCTTTAGATAATCATCCTTTGCACAAAGCATATTATAGTATTCTATTGCCTTCTTGTAATCAAGTTTTTCTTCCTCAATATTTGCAAGGTTCATTAAAGCAGATGAAGAAACAATATTGTTTTTCTTTTTTAAAAGGCCTTTAAGGGTTTCTGTGGCTGTAGAATATTCCTTTCGTCCCCTTTCTGAGACACCTTTATAAAGAAGGGCAATATCAGAAAGACCCCCTTTTTTATGCTTTGAGAGGAATGAGAGAAATTGGTCCATTCCGCTGGAAAACCTTGCTTCATCCTGTGAATAATGGTAAGAAAACACAGCCTGGGAAAATTCCTCTTTTGGCGTATTTATTGCCCTTTTTATAAGGAAGTCTACAGTTAATAAAACAAAAAAAGCACCTCCTAATATAGCCCCTCCTACCTTTATTTTATTTGGATTCTTCTTGATATAAAGCCCCAGTTTTTGAATTGCCTCAAACAATTCATCCCTCCTTATTTCCCTTCTTGTTATCCTCTTTATCTTTGGCATAACAAGGATTATATTAAATAAAGGAGGGCATTGTCAATCTGGATTAGGCCTTAATAAAAAAATATTGACAGGGTAATCACCTTTAAGGTAAAATGTTGCTATGAAGAAAAAGGGAAGGCAGGTTATCTCACTTGCATGTTCTAATTGTAAGGAGAGAAATTATTCTACAATGAAGAACAAAAAAACACAAACACAGAAGCTTGAACTTAAAAAATATTGTAGAATTTGTAGGGTTCATACCCTCCATAAAGAAACAAAGTAGGCTCGTGGCTCAACTGGCTAGAGCACCGGTCTCCAAAACCGGGGGTTGCGGGTTCAAGTCCTGCCGGGCCTGAAGGAAACAATAGATTAGACAAAGGACTTGAAGCCAGCCGAACGCCGACCCTTAGGGAGGATGAAGTGAGGCTGGCCGCGAACGAGAGATTTTGTTAGGCTATGAAGGAGCAAAGCGACAGAATAGCCTTAGAAAATCCGATGTTCACAAGTCCTGCCGAGCCTGAAGAAATTTTGAATGATGAATTTTAAATGATGAATTATAATGATGGATTAAATGGATTAATAATTTAAAATTTATAATTCAAAATTCATAATTCAAGAAATGTATCCCATAAAGGAGAGAACAAAATTTTGGTATGAAAGAGGAAGGGCTTTCTTGAAAGAGGTTTGGATAGAGACAAACCCTAAAACAGGAAAGGTTTCTTGGCCAGGAAAAAAGGCAATAATAGGTTCAACGATTGCTGTTTTAATTGTAGTTGTTATCTTTAGCTTATATTTAGGCATTGTTGACTATATCTCATTAAATATAATGATGTTTTTAATAAAGTGAGGTGATGAAATGGGCGAATGGTATGCTATCCATACATACTCTGGACAGGAGAATGCTACAAAAACCAATATCGTAAACAGGCTTAAAATCTTAGGGGGAGAAGAGAAGGTTTCTCAGATAATTATTCCAACCGAAGAGGTTTCAGAAATAAGGGGTGGAAAGAAAAAGATAACCACCAGGAAGCTATTTCCAGGCTATATCTTTCTTGAGATGGATATAGATGAGAATATTTGGCATATTGTCCGATATACACCTGGGGTATTTGGTTTTGTTGGAACAAAAGCAAAGCCTGTAGCCTTAAAAAAGGAAGAGGTAGATACAATCTTTAGAAAGATAAAAGAGGGAACGGCCACGGTTCAGCCAAAGGTTATCTTTAAACCACAAGAGAGCGTAAGGGTTATAGAAGGACCATTTGCAAATTTTATGGGTGTTATAAGGGATGTTGATCTAAAGAGAGAGCGTCTTCATATAATGGTAAATATATTAGGAAGACAAACCCCTCTTGAGCTAGAATTTTACCAAGTAGAGAAGTTATAAAAAATGGCAAAGGTAGTAAAGAAAATAAAGCTTCAGATACCAGCAGCAAAGGCAAACCCAGCCCCTCCAATAGGCCCTGCATTAGGTCAGGCTGGAATAAACATTATGGAATTCTGCAAAGCCTTCAATGAGAAAACAGCAAGGATGGAAGAAGGATTGATTGTTCCCGTGGTTATCTCTGTCTTTGAGAATAAAAAATTTACATTTGAGCTAAAAACACCGCCTGCCTCTGTGCTAATAAAAAAAGCCATAGGATTAGAAAAAGGTTCCGATAATCCGAAGAGAAAGAAGGTGGGAAAAATTACTCTGCAGCAGGTAGAAGATATAGCAAAGAAGAAAATGGTTGACCTTAATGCAACAAGCCTGGAAGGTGCAACAAAGCAGGTAATTGGAACCGCAAGGAGTATGGGGATAGAAATAGTGGGTTAATGGGTTATCGCTAAACATATCTTCATTACGCTTACCTTCATTTTACTACCTTCAAAAACCTTCTCTTTCCAACCCTTAGGATAATCGCTTCCTCTGGGATTTCTAGTTGAAAATTGGGGTCTTCTATTTTCTTTTCACAAATTTTTACACCACCCTGAAGGATTAGCCTTCTTGCTTGCGATTTGGAATTTGAAAGCCCTGATTTAAAGATAATATCCACAATTAAGCTTGGCTTATCTATTTTGTATTCCAAAATCTCATCTGGGATTTCCTTTTGAGAAAACAATCTCCTAAATTCTTCCCTTGCATCTTTTGCTTTATCTTTAGAATGACAAAATGATGTAATCAAAAATGCAAGCTCTTCCTTTGCCTTCATTGGATGTAGTTTTCCCTTTTCTATTTCATCTTTTATTTTTAAATAATTTTCGTCGGTCAAAAGCTCATAATACTTTATCATAAGAGCATCTGGGATTGACATCACTTTTCCAAATATCTCTTTTGGGCTTTCCTTTATGCCGATATAGTTATTGTAGGATTTGCTCATCTTTAGCTTTCCATCTGTGCCTTCAAGAAGGGGTGTTGTAATAACGATCTGTGGGTTTAAAGAATAAAACCTTTGTATTTCCCTTCCCACCAACATATTAAATTTTTGGTCAGAGCCTCCAATCTCTATATCTGCCTTAACCATATAGGAATCATAGCCTTGAAGCAGAGGGTATAAAAACTCAGCAATCGCAATAGACTTTCTGTTTTTATAGCGCAGGGTAAAATCATCCCTCTCAAGCATCCGAGAAACTGTATAGGAAAATGAAAGGGGAATAAATTCAGAAAGGCTCATTTTGTCAAACCATGAAGAATTGTAAAGAATCTTTGTCTTTTTAAAGGAAAGGATTTTGAATACTTGCTCTATGTAAGTCTTTGCATTTTCTTTTATTACATCTTCTAAAAGGCTTGGCCTTGTCTTATCCCTTCCCGATGGATCTCCTATCTTTGCCGTAAAATCACCGATAATAAAGATGATATTGTGTCCTAATTCTTGAAAACATTTAAGCTTTCTTAAAAGAACTAAGTGTCCTAAGTGAAGATCAGGGGCGGTTGGATCAACGCCAAATTTTATATTTAAAGCCCTTTTTGAAGAGATGAGCCTTTCAAACTCCCCTTCCTCAATTATCTCAAGAATTCCCCTTTTCAACATACAAATTTTTCTATTTCCTCCTTTATCAGCCTTACCTCATCTATAATATCCAATGATACCCCTCCATCGCTTTTATCCTGAAAAATTAAGGCTTCATTATATGAGACCTTGCCACAAATAGGAAGGGAGAAATTTTCCTTGATAATCTTTAAATCATTATCCCTTATCTTATTTGCAATTGCCATTATATGAGGAATTCCAAGACCTAACCCCAATTCCTTTATTGTCTCTGCTGATTTTATGCTCCTTATCCCTGCCTCTACAACAATCAATAAAACATCACAGCCCTTTGCGGTTTGTCGGGAAAGGTGTTCAATCCCTGCCTCCATATCCATAATGACAACAGAATCCTCCAAAAGAACCCTTGTGATTATTTCCCTTAAAAACCTATTCTCTGGGCAGAAGCACCCCTCCTTCTTTACTCCTCCCATTACAATAAGCCTTATATTTCCAATTTTTATAGCTATTTTATCAATAATATCAGAAACATCTGGGTTTAGCCTGAAAAAACCCTCCTTTCCAACCCGCTCTTCTATTAAGCTCTTCATTGAGGATAATGGCTTTATTTTTAAAGCCTCCTCCTTTGGGATGCCTAAAGCTAAAGCAAGGTCAGCATCAGGGTCGCAGTCAACCGCCAAAACCCTGCTTTCCTTTGCATAAATCTGGCAAAGACAAGCTGCAATGGTTGTTTTACCAGAACCACCCTTACCCGATATAGCTATCTTCATTTTTGAAGGTTAAAGGGATTATTTATGGCTTTTTTTACCGAATATAATTTAAATCTTGAAAAAAAGAAAGAAACGATGCAACATAAAGATTATCTTAACAGAGTTATTAGGATGTCAAGGTTTTTATTGGGTTGCCAACAGCTTCCATTAGTTTTTAGTTTTTTTATTCTTAAAATCTATTTTTTGCTCATAAGTTGAGGTATGTGTTTAGGGTGAGAATAAAATGGGAAATGGGCACTTAAGGCACAGAGGCGAGAGAGTTTATTTATTCCTTGCTTTCTTTGTGCCTTTGCCCCTTTGTGCCTAGGTATATAAGACAGCTAAACAACGGCTATGGTAATTTGGTTAAGAGAGAAGCTAAACACGTACAAGTTGAGTAATCTCTGAATCACAGGTCAAAATAGACGGAATAGACTTTAAAATCTTATACTTTTCCCGAATTCCGATAAACTTAGGATGAATTTTAAAACAGTTAAACACATACAATAAATGAAACACCTTAATCTCCATCCCTGGGAGGTAAGCCCCAATGAAGCAATTCAAATTCAGAAAGATTTAAAAGAGAGGATTATCCTTAAGGATTCTTTTGAGAGGATAGAAAGGGTTGCAGGCTGTGATGTTTCTTTCTTAAAAGGTGTAGCCTATGGTGCGGTGGTTATCTTAAATTTTTTTGACTTAAAACCCATTGAAGAGGTAAGAATATCCGCTCCTATAAAATTCCCATACATTCCAGGGCTTTTGACCTTTAGGGAAGGGCCTGTTTTACTTAAGGCTTTTGAGAAGGTGAATAATGAACCAGATATTATTCTATTTGAAGGTCAGGGAATTGCCCATCCACGAAGGATGGGGCTTGCCAGCCACATCGGCATCCTTCTTGATAAACCAAGCATTGGTTGTGCCAAGACGCCTTTGTGGGGAAGGCTAGATGGAGAAATTGGAAAAGAAAAGGGCTCATATTGCTTTATTAAGGAAAATGGGGAGGTTTTTGGTTGTGCTTTAAGAACAAGACCGGAGATTAAACCTATTTTTGTTTCACCTGGCTATAAGATAACCCTTAAATCTGCAATAGAAATTGTCCTTTTTCTTTCTCCAAAATTTAGGACAGCCGAGCCTTTAAGGCTAGCCCATACCCTGTCAAAGGAAGCATCTTGCAAACGATATGATAAAACCCTATACATTCCTTCTATTATTTTGTAAAATAGATATATGATAAAGAGGGGAATTGCTACATTTACACTGGATACAGGAGTTTGCCCTAGATGGCTTTTTGAAAGGATGGTAAACCTAGGCAGACAGGTGCTTTTGATAATAAGGGAAGAATATTCTGAAGATGAATTTATCAAAAGGATTGCTGACCCTGTTTGGTTTCAATCTTTAGGCACGCTTCTTGCTTTTGACTGGAACGCATCAGGCTTAACCACTGTTTTAACCGCTGCATTAAAAGAGGCAATAAGGGGTTTGGAAAAAGAGCTGGGGATTTTTATCTGTGGAGGAAAGGGAAAGACATCCCTAAAAACACCCAATGAGATTATCGCCTGGGGAGATGTTTTAAGCCTACCTGACAAGAGGGTTAATAATTTAGTCTATAATTCTCGTATGGCTGCCAAGGTTGATAGCTCTCTTATTCAGGATGGTTTCCAGATATATCACCATTCCTTCTTCTTTTCCAAAAATGGCGCCTGGGCAGTAGTCCAGCAGGGAATGAATAGGCAAGCAAAATCTGCAAGGCGTTATCACTGGTATTCTGAAAAGATAGAAGACTTGGTTTGCGAGCCACATTCAGGGATTATCAGCCAGGTAAAGGCACCTACCTTAAATTTAACGGCAAAGGAAAGCCAGGGAACCAGAAAACTTTCTACGGAATTGGTTCAAGGAAGCTACATAGGCTTAATTAAGGATATACAGATTTTAAGGCTACATTTTTCAAAATACCATAAAATGGTTTCATTAAGAGATGCTCAAAGCAAGGCAACATTGCTTAAATTGGAAGATAAGGAATTCTTTTCTCACCCGGTTTTATTAGAGGATTTTTCAAAAAGCTCCTATCTTGAGAGGATTTTTGCCAAACTTTGCAGCGTAAAACCAGAAAATTATGAGAAGCTTCTCTCCTTAGAAGGGGTTGGTCCAAAGACAATGAGGGCATTAAGCCTGGTATCAGAGGTCATCTATGGTGCAGTTCCATCTTATGAAGACCCTTGCCGATATTCCTTTGCCCATGGCGGAAAGGATGGAACACCCTATCCCATTGACCGTAAAACCTATGACAAAACCATCGATTTTTTTGGAAAGATTATCCAGAAATTAAAGCTTCCTCCTTCTGAAAAGAGGAATATGCTGGCGAATTTAGGCAGATGAAGAATAGGGTGTCTCTTTTGGAAATTCCAAAGTCTTATGAGCCAAAAGAGGAGAAAGAATTATATGCCTTTTGGGAACAAGGGGGATATTTTACACCATCTTCTTCTTCAAAACCGCCGTTTTCTATTGTCATTCCTCCGCCAAATGTTACGGGTTCTCTGCATATGGGACATGCCTTAAACAATACAATTCAGGATATACTGGCAAGGTTTAAGAGGATGCAAGGGTTCAATGTTTTATGGCTTCCAGGCACAGACCATGCCGGGATTGCCACACAAAATGTGGTTGAAAAAGCCATTGCAAAGGAGGGTAAAAAAAGGGAGGATTTGGGAAGGGAAGAATTCTTAAAGAATGTCTGGTCTTGGAAGAAAGAATATGGAAATAGGATAATTGAGCAGCTAAAAAGGCTTGGATGCTCTTGTGATTGGACAAAATTAAGGTTCACAATGGATGAAGGGCTATCAAGGGCTGTGCGTGAGGTATTTGTAAGGCTTTATAATGAAGGCTTAATCTATCGGGATAACTACATCATCAATTGGTGTCCAAGGTGCCAGACAGCTATCTCAGACATTGAGGTTTCATATAATGAAATGGATGGGTTTTTGTATTACATCAAATATCCCCTTAAGGAATGTGGAATGGATTATATTGTGGTTGCGACAACAAGACCTGAGACAATGCTAGGAGATACCGCTGTTGCGGTTAATCCAGATGACGAAAGGTATAAAGACCTCATTGGAAAGATGGCAATTCTTCCCCTTGCAAATCGGGAAATTCCCATTATTGCTTCTTCCTTTGTCCAGATGGATTTTGGAACAGGAGCTTTGAAAATAACGCCCGCACACGACCCAAATGACTTTGTTATTGGAAAAAAGCACAACCTCTCCCCAATAAAGGTAATTGATGAGAGGGGGATGATGAATGAGAATGCCTTTTCATATAGAGGTTTAGATAGGCTTGAGGCAAGAAAGAGGATAGTTGAGGACTTAGGCAATCTTATTGAAAAAATAGAGCCTTATAAATACAACCTTGGCCATTGCTACAGGTGTCATTCTGTAATTGAGCCATATTTATCAAAGCAATGGTTTGTTAAGATGAAGCCTTTGGCAGAAAGGGGCATTTCTTGTGTTTTAGAAAAGAAAACAAGGTTTATCCCAGATAATTGGGAAAAGATATACCTTGAATGGATGGGAAATATAAGGGATTGGTGCATCTCAAGGCAGATCTGGTGGGGACATCGGATTCCTGTTTGGTATTGCCAAGGAATGCGGAATGTAGAATGCGGAGTGCGGAATGGGATTGTTGTTGCAATTGATACGCCAGAGGCTTGTCCATATTGTGGTTGTAAAGAATTGGTGCAAGACAATGATGTCTTGGATACCTGGTTTTCCTCAGCCCTTTGGCCATTTTCTACAATGGGCTGGCCAGAAGAGACATCTTATCTAAAAACATTCTACCCAACCTCTGTTCTGGTTACCGGCTTTGATATTATATTCTTCTGGGTTGCCAGGATGATAATGATGGGATTGAAGTTTATGGACGATGTTCCTTTCAGGGATGTTTATATCCATGGGTTAATCAGAACAGAGGAGGGCAAAAAGATGAGCAAGTCATCGGGAAATATCATTGATCCCCTTTTGCTTATTGAGAAATATGGCTGTGATAGCTTAAGACTAACATTAGCTGCGATGTGCTCTGCGGGAAGGGATATTTTGATAAAGGAGGAGAGGATAGAGGGCTACAAGCATTTTATGAATAAGCTATGGAATGCCGGGAGGTTTATTCTAATGAATTTAGACAAATCTCCAATTTCCAATCTCCAATCCCCAATCCCGAAAACACTGGCTGAAAAATGGATTTTTCTCAGGCTATCCCAGGTAATTAAAGAGGTAACCAATTGCCTTGAGGAATTTTCCTTTAATCAAGCCTCGTCTTCTTTATATAGCTTTTTCTGGCATGAGTATTGCGATTGGTTTATAGAGATTGAAAAGGATGAACTTAAAAAAAGAAAAGGGGAGGCTTCATACCTTTTAAGAGAAAGCTTTTGTGTAATTTTAAGGCTTCTTCACCCCTTTATCCCATTCATTACAGAAAAGCTCTGGATGATGTTTAAGAAACAATCAATTATGGCCTCAGAATGGCCAAAGCCCTTTATAGAAGAGGACAAAGATGCTTCGCAAAAAATGGAGCTTGTAAAAGAAATTGTTGTAAAAATAAGGAATACAAAGGCTATTATGGGCATTCCAAATAAATCCATTTCTTGCTTTATAAAATCAAGGGAATTTGAGGGAAAAGATTATATAAAAAGGCTTGCCAATGTAGAGTTAAGCTTTAATGAAACAATAGAAAAACCCGAGAAATCTGTTGTTTTAGTTGCCTCTGGAATAGAGATATACCTTATCATGGATATAGAGCTAGAAAAGCAAAAGCAAAGGCTGGATAAGGAGATTAAAACAAACAGTCTTTGACATCTTAAGCATTTAAAATTATAATAAAAAAATGCTTAAAGAAGCAATCTCAAAGGTAATTTTGCAGGAAAACCTAAGTCAAGAGGAAGCCTACAATGTAATGGGAGAGATTATGGATGGAAAAGGAAGCGATGCCCAGATTGCCTCATATATTACAGCCTTAAGGATGAAGGGAGAGACAATAGATGAAATTGTGGGAGGAGCTAAGGCAATGCGGGAAAGGGCGGTTAAAATAGACCCAAGATGCGATATTGTCCTTGATACCTGCGGAACAGGAGGCGACAACCTCCATCTATTTAATATCTCAACCATATCGGCCTTTGTTGTGGCAGGTTGCGATGTTGTTGTGGCAAAGCATGGAAATAGGTCTGTTTCATCACAGTGTGGAAGTGCAGACCTTCTTTTGGAACAAGGCGTGAATATAAACCTTCCCAAGGAAGGAATAGAGAGATGCCTGAAAGAAATAGGTATTGCTTTTCTCTTTGCACCAAATCTTCATCCAGCAATGAAATATGCCATTTCTCCAAGAAGGGAGATTGGAATAAGGACTATATTTAACATCCTTGGCCCTCTTACAAATCCAGCCGGAGCAAGATACCAGATGCTTGGCGTATATGATGAGGCTCTATGCGAAACATTGGCTTATGTTTTAAAGGAGCTTGGGACAATATCTGCCATTGTCCTTCATGGAAGGGATGGCTCTGACGAGGCATCGATAAGCGGCCCTACAAAGATTACAGAGCTTTATGAGGGAAAGATTAGAAGCTATACAATAGCACCAGAGGAATTTGGTATAAAAAGGGTAAATATTTCAGAGATAAAGGGAGGAGATTCTAAAAAGAATATTAAAATAGCATTGGAAATCCTTAAGGGAAATAAAGGGCCAAAAATGGATATTGTTCTTCTTAATTCAGCTGTTGCATTGTTCGTGGTAAGAAAGGTAAACTCAATAGGAGAGGGAATAGAAATGGCAAGAAAATCCATTTCCTCTGGTTTAGCATTAAAAAAATTAGAAGCCCTTAAGAAGATCTCACAAGAATATCCAAGTTAATGTGGCCCTTTCTCCTTATTTTTCTTTTCTCAAAAGGCTTTGCATTAGATGTAGAGCTTTCCAAAACCACATTCAAGATGGGCGAAATACTTACAGTAACCATAAGGAATGCAGGGGAGGGAAGCTACATCTGCTGGCTTGATAATACACCATATCCATTGTATCGGATAGGAAAGGATACCCTAAGAACATTCATTGGATTTGGGACAGACATAAATCCAAAGACCTGTAAGTTTTGGGTTGAAAAGGGAAGTTTCACTCCCCAAAGTTTAGCTAAAGCCAAAAATAAAATTTTAGCTCAGGCATTGCTTACAGAAACAGAGGAAGAGCTATGGAGGGGTGATTTTATTTGGCCTGTAAAGGGAAGGATAACCGGAGAATATGGTGAAAGGAGGGTTTATAAAAAAATAACGGGGGGAAATTCCTTAAGCTGGCGTGGAATCCATTCTGGGATTGATATAAGGCAGCAAAGGGGAGCTTTAGTTTCTTCTTCAAATTCTGGAAGGGTTATCATTGCCAGGCGTTTTTCAGGAGAGGGAAATGCTATTCTTATTGACCATGGCCAGGGGATTCTTACATTTTACTGCCATTTGGATAAAATAAATGTTTCTGAGGGTGATTTTGTCCAAAAGGGAGAAATAATCGGAAAAGTTGGTTCAACTGGCCTCTCAACCGCCCCCCATCTTCACTTTGGGCTTTATATTCACGGAACCCCGGTAAATCCGCTATTTTGGGTTAAATAATGCCCTTGATAGGACTTGAACTACAATTAGAAAAAAACAAAAAACTTGACAAAAATCTTGTTTTTAAGGTAAATTTTTATTGTAATAATTATATGGAGGTAATATAATGAAGAAGATTTGGTTGTTTTTGGTAGTATTAGGGGTTTGTAAGGGGTTGGGAGCTTATAAGGAGTCTTCCTTTTATTTTGATAATGGGAAGACCCCAAGGGCAATTCACTATACTGCCCAAGGGTTTAAGGCAAATACGACCTATTCCCTCAAGCTCTATGTAAAGAATGGGGAAAATGAGACCCCCCGTTATTTAGAAATCCTCTCAAAAAATGGGGCTTGGATTAAAGCCGATGAGGATACCTGGCAGGAAGACCTTCCCTCATTTACCACCCTTGATAATGGTTATCAAGAGGGCTGGGTCTATGTTCGGAATAATGGCATAGAAACTGGCACATATGCCACTTGTGCCTTCTCAGTAAAAGAGGGAACATCTGGCGAGACAATGAAACCAGGGATATTTAGACCCGCCACCATTATGAATGATTGCGGATGGCTCGAGGGATATGTCTATAAGGATGGAAAGCCAGTAGAAAATGGACACATTGTATTCTTGGGATTAGATGGCAAGGTTTTAGGCGCGGTTGACTCTGAACCAAACTGCATTTCTGACGATAATCCAGAGACCCCGGGATATTTTAAGATTGCCCTTCCAGGGGGAACAATTGTTTCAACCATAACTGACTGGGATTGTAATTTATATGAGATTCCCCAATCACAAGGGAATGGAATAGGGATTGCCTCAAAAAGAACCCCCCAGGGAGGCCCCTGGGAAATCTTTGCCGGAAGGGTTACCTCTCTTGGCTATGGCATCCTCCAGGCCTCTTCTGATATTGTGATTAATGAGATAATGTATGACCCCCAAGGCAGTGATGAGAACCGTGAATGGGTTGAGGTATGCAATATAGGCAATTCCTCGGTGGATATAGCTAATTTGAAATTTGTTACCGATGACACAGCCCATGATTTAACCCTGGTAATGGGAACATTTAACCTTCAACCTGGTAGTTATGCGGTTTTCTGTCAAGCTACTCAGACATTCCTTTCTGATTATCCCGATTTTTCGGGCAATCTTTTTGATAGCTCATGGTCTAGCCTTTCAAACATATCTTCTGAAACCTTAAGGCTTAAAGATGGCATAAAAATATTTGGCACGGTAACCTATGGGCCCTTCCCCGGAGTGGGAACAGCATCTGAAGGACATAGCTTGGAAAAGCTCCTTCCGAATCTTCTTAATGTAAAGTGGAATTGGGCTCCTTCGGTAGGAACGGGTGGAACACCAGGAAGGCTAAATTCAAGGCTTGCGGTAATCTCGGGAACTGTAAGGGAAACAGGCTCAGGAACACTCGCTAATGCCAAGGTTGAGGCAATCGTTAGATGGCATGGTGGCTTGCATTATAAAGCATTAAAGAGAGAAACCGATAATAATGGCTCATATACCCTGATTGGTCTTAAGGAAGGAACCTATACCCTGGTTGCCTCAAAAATAGAATATAAAACAGGCACAAAGAGCGTATTTGCCCAAGGAGGGACAATTACAAATGTAGATTTTTACCTTGATTGGGTAGGACCCTGCCCTGACCTTTATATAACTGATAAGGATATCTGGTGGAAGCCAAAAAGGCCAAAGCCAGAGAAAAGGATGAGGCTATTTGCCAGGGTTCATAATATTGGTGCAACACAAGCTACAAATATAGATGTTGAATTCTGGCAGAGCAATTGGGGGATAAACCAGGATTGGGGAGATAGTGCAGAGGTAACAATGCCAACAATTCAGGGAACAATTAAACACTTCCTTGGCTCTTGCACAATAGATTCGCTGTCAGCAGGAGCAAGTCAGACTGTATCCATTAAATATACCCCACCCCATTTTGGCTTGAATAATATTTTAGTCAAGGTTGACCCACCGATTAACTCAGGTGGAAATATTATTGAACAAAATGAGCTAAACAATGTGGCAGGAAGGTGCATCTTTATTAAATATGGCACACCCACAATGACCAATATTTCTGTTCCTATTCCCATTGGCAATCCATTGGGTGATGAGGAAGGCTTTAATTTGGAGGCTGATACAGGCAACCTTTCCGAGAATGAATTTACCCTTTCTCCTCAAGGAACCCGTTCGGTAACCTTAACCATTCCTTCTATAGTGGGAACAAGGGCATCAATATTTATTAGGGCAATAGGTAATCGGATGGGGACAACCAGCGCAGAGGTAATCTTGGTATTGGCTGAGCATATTCAGGAAATAGCCCCAACCGATACTAATACAACCACAGGTTTAGGTAATTTTAAGGTATATATTCCCCAGGGTGCATTTAAGAAAGCGGCTAGGGTCATCTTGAATAAAAATATAGACCCGGATCAGCTTCCAAACTTAAGGGATGATCTAAAACCCTATGCCCGTGAATTCACTTTTGAAGAAGAGGGCACAAAGACATTTAATAAAAAGGTAAAGATTACCATTCCCCTCCCTTCCTTTATCAACCCAGGCAGGGCAAGGATCTTCTACCTTAATGAGGAGAGCGAGCAATGGGAAATGGTAAATACCACAGTGGGAACAGATAGCCTCTCGGCTGAGGTAGACCACTTCTCCCTTTATGTAGCACAGGAAGCAACCATTACAACGATTAGGGTTGTTCCTTCTCAAGCAACCATAAGGGCAGGAGGAACCATCAGCCTTCAGGCTATTCCCTATGACCAAAATGGAGGAACAATTACCGGAGATATTGATTTTACCTGGGAAATTAGCCCAACAGCGGGAGGGACAATAACAAAAATAGGGACAGATACTGCAATAGGAACATTTACAAAGACGGGGACATATCAAATAACCGCAAGCACAGAGAGTGTTACGGGAACAGCAACCATCATTGTCCAGATGGGAACACCCACACAATTAGAAATTACCCTTTCTACAAATACTATAACCGCAGATGAGGTAGCAACCATTACGGCGATAATCAAAGATGAGCAAGGAAACACCGCAACTACTACTGCTTTAGAGCTTAGTGCAGAGAATGGCTCAATTACTAATGGAATCTTTTATCCCGATAAGGTGGGAACCTGGGAAATCAGCGGGACATATACCGTATGGGGAACAGAGACAATTACAGGAACAGCAACAATTGTAGTAACAGAAGGCCAACCTGCAAAAATCTCTGGAATAAACAGGGTGGGAACAGAGAGCACCTTTAATATAAATGTTAAGGTAACCGACCAAAAAGACAATATAGTTTCCCAAATCCCTGTTATTTCCTGGAGTATTGTAGATGGCTCAGGAACACTAGAGCTTTCTACTTCAACAGATGTCTTTAATACCCTAACAGCTATATCAAGAAAGGTTGTTGTAATGGCTACTATAACAAATGCATCTTGTCAATTTACCGTTACAAAGGCAAATGGGTTTATTGCTAGTGGTCAGCTAGGCTCAATAACATTTGCAATCCCATATGGAACATTAACACTAGAGGGAACCGCAACCACACCTTGCTATATCTACCTTGCTACCTCAACCATTAGGCTAAATCTTCCTACCAAGAGGCAATGGGGCGATTGCTTTGAAATCTCGGCTTATGGGACAGAGGGAACAACATTACAAGGTGTAATCGGAACATTTACCCTTGTGCTTCCAGTACCAGAAGGTGCGCTTAAGTTCCAGGTCTATAAATCAACAAATACAACAAACTGGTTTCCTATCTCAAGCCTCAATCAACCAATGGCAACAATTGATAGCTTTTCTTTATTTGCCTTAGGTGGTGGCTATTCTGCTTATCCAAACCTTGACTCTGTCTTTGCCTATCCAAACCCCTGGAAGAAAAAAGGCGGGCCAAAGGAGATAATCTTTAAGAAGCTAACTGCCAATGCCACGATTAGAATCTTCAATGTTGCCGGTGAGGAGGTAGATAAATTTGAGCATAATGATGGAAGTGATGAGCAAGCCTGGACGGTTCCCGCTAAGCTTGCCTCTGGGGTCTATATTGCCCTCATTGAAGGGGGTGGAGGAAAGAAGATTATAAAGCTTGGGATTATAAAATGAGATATTACAGTCGTCTAAAGAGATCGGGAAAATGTTGGTTGATGTGGTAAAATACATAATTACCGTAGGTGTAATTGGAAGCTTATTTACTGATAAGTTGACCACAGAAATGGCTGTGATAGCAATAATAACAAGCTTAGGATTTCTCCTGGTAGCATTCTTCGTTATACCTGAAGAGGTAGAAAAAGGGGGTTAATATGCATCCATTCTATGTAATGTTGATTGGAATAGGGGTGATTGGGTTAACATTTCTTATAATCTCTTTGCTGGACGATTATAGAGAAAGGAGAAAGGCAAAATTATAGATGGGAAAGATTGTGGTAGAAATGAAAATAAAAAACCTCTTTGATGAGGTAAGGGCGAAAGCCGGGATAATCAAAAAGGAGGAAATTAGAAAGGTTATGGTTGATGCCCTGGTTGATACCGGAGCAACCATGCTTTCTCTACCGATTGGCATTATTGAAAAACTTGGGCTTGAAGAGGCGGGAACAAGAGAGGTAAGGACAGCAAATGGTATAGTGACAAGAAGGGTTTTTAGCGAAGTAAGGGTTGAAATTCAAGGAAGAGAAGGAGGATTTCAGGTTTTAGAACTGCCAGTTGACGTTTTGCCTCTGGTTGGTCAGATTGTTTTGGAGCAGCTTGACCTATACCCTGACCCACAAAACCAGAGGCTTACTGGAAGACCTGATGCCCCTGACCATGTGGTGGTAGAGTGTTATTAAAATGGATAAAAAATTTATTAGGGAGGTAAAAAGATGAAAAGAAAGGTAATTTGTGGGATTTTGGGGATGCTTCTTATAGCAGGAATAGGGTTTGCAAAGGAAAAAGGAGAGACATCTTGTTCTTTCCTTAAGCTTACAGGAGGAGCAAGAGCGGCTGGAATGGGTGATTGCTACATTGGGCTATCCGACGATGTATCCGCTTGCTATTTCAATCCTGCAGGTCTTGCTCAGCTTAAAGAAACAAAAGAAGGGCTATTTATGCTCTTAAAACCAATGACAGGTGTAGAGAGCCTTATTATGTCCTTTGGTGCTATTGCTATTCCCCTGCAATATGGTGTATTTGGTGGTGCATTCACCTACTATGGCTATGGTGAGATGGATAAGATAACAGGCGTAGATAGCTCGGACAATCCTGTGAAAGATGGAAAATGGTCTGCCTATGATTTTGCATTATCTACCTCTTTTGCCAAAAATGTAAAAGAAAATTTAGCATTGGGTGGCTCGCTTAAGGTTATTAATGGAAAGATAGATGATGAAAGTGCGATTGCCTTTGCAGTTGACCTTGGAGGGCTTTACAAGACACCAAAGAAGGGCTTGCAGGTTGGATGTGCGATTAAAAACCTTGGTTCAAATATGAAATACGATGAAGATGGCTTTAGCCTTCCCCTTTCATTAAAGGCAGGTGTATCCTATAGCCTTCCAAAGAACCTTCTTATTCTTTCTGATTTGACAATTCCCAATGACAATGACCCATATCTTGGCCTTGGTGCTGAATATTCTCTAAAGGAGATGTTTTTTATAAGGGCTGGCTATAAGACAGGGCCCGAGGATGAAGGAAAGGGCTTTACAATTGGGCTGGGAACAAAATATTTATCTTACAACTTTGACTATGCATACCAACCCTATGGAAAGCTCGGTGATAGCCACAGGCTTTCTGTTAAAGCAAAATTTTAATGAAAAAAAAGATTCTTGTAGCAGAGGACGAAGATGAGATAAGGTTATTCTTAAAGCTTATCCTTGAATTGGCTAATTTTGAGGTAATTCTAGCGAATGATGGAGAATCGTGTATTAGGATATTCGAAGAAGAAAAACCAGAGCTAGTAATCTGCGATGTAAAAATGCCAAAATTAAGTGGCTTGGAGATTTATGAGAGGCTAAAGGATAAGACAAAGTTTGTTATTGTCTCTGGAATAGTAAATGAAAATGATGTTCCCAAGGAGCTTGTTAGCACAAAAAGGTTCTTTTTAAAGCCATTTGACCCAAAGGGATTTACAAATAGAATAGAGGAGGTTCTTAAAAATGGTTGAGGTGTCTGTCTCTGGTGTAGCATTGGATAGTATAACCAATATGCCCATTATTATCCTGAAGGATAAAGAGGAAAGAGAGCTTCCTATATGGGTTGGTCTGCTTGAAGCACAATCAATACTCTTTGCCTTAGAGGGAATAATGACACCAAGACCAATGACCCACGACCTCCTTAAGGATATTCTTATAAACCTTGGTGGAGAGCTTAAGCGTGTAATCATCACCCATATTTCAGATAATACATACTATGCAAAGCTTATTGTTTCCAAGAATGGAGGTTTTATAGAGATTGATTCAAGGCCATCAGATGGAATAGCCCTGGCTTTGCGGACAAATTCTCCTATATTTGTAGACAAATCTATAAAGTTTATAAATTCTTTTAAGCAAACACCTATTAGTGATGAGGAGGTTTTAAGGTTTAAAGAAGAGCTTAAAAACCTAAATCCCTCTGATTTTTTATGAGGCTTTCTAAAATAGGCGAATTTTGCCTTCTTGAAAACCTTAAAAAAACCCTTCCCATAGGCGAGGATGCCTATATTATTCCCCAGAAAGACAAAGGCCTACTTTTTTGTTGCGATACATCAGTTGAGGGGAGACATTTTTTAACAAGCCTCTCATCATTTTACGAGATAGGTTATCGCTCTTGTGCATCTTGTATTTCAGATATTGCAGCAATGGGAGGGAATCCTTTGTATTGCTTAATAGCCTTAGGGGTTCCAGGAGATTATGAGCTTTCTGCAATTTTTAAGATTTATGCTGGAATGAAAGATATAGCAGCAGGGTTTGATATGAAAATAGTAGGTGGCGATACAATAGAATCTGAGAAACTTATTATTACAGTAAGTATTTTGGGAAGTGCAGAAAATCCCATTGCAAGGTCTGGCTCTAAACCAGGTGATCTAATAGGTGTAACCGGAAGGCTTGGTGGTGCAAAAAAGGGGCTAGAGGTATTAAAGAAGGGGTTGCAAGGGTTTGAAAATTTAAAAAAGCGTTATCTTATGCCCACCCCAAGGATAAAGGAGGGTTTGATTTTGAAAGATATTGCAACATCAATGATTGATATATCTGATGGGCTGATTTTGGATTTATACCATCTTTCTACATCAAGCAATAATGGGATGTCTATTAAAAAAGATATAATTCCCATTGAGGAGGGAGCAAGCTTTGATGATGTCATTTATAGCGATGACTATGAGCTTTTGTTCACCTTTCCCTCCCAAACACCCTTTCCTAAATTTGCCACCATAATTGGTGAGGTTGTAGATGAAAAAGGGGTATTTCTTGATGGAGAAAAAATTGAGGCGAAGGGCTATGAGCATTTTAGAGAAATTTGAGGTAATTACCCATTCTTCCTCACAAACAATGGATTTAGGAGAAAGGCTTTCTCTTCTTCTTGCCACGGGGGATGTAATCTCTTTAATTGGTAAGCTTGGTTCTGGAAAGACAACATTTATCCAGGGGATAGCAAGGGGGCTTTCTATAAAGGAACCTGTTAATTCTCCAAGCTTTTTTTTGCTAAACATTTATAAAGGGAAAATGCCCCTTTACCATTTTGACCTCTATAGGATAGCCGAAAATGAGGATATTGGCTTTGATGATTTTTTGTTTTCTAATGGTATCTCTGTAATTGAATGGGGAGAAAAGGCAGTTTCTTTTCTTCCCGAGGAATACCTTAAGATAAGTATAAGCCATGTAGAAGAGCATCCTACTAGCACCAGAAGACCAGAGCACCAGATAGATACAAATAGGCGTAAAATATTATTCCTTCCCAAGGGCAAACATTATATTGAGCTTGTGAAAAACATAAGGGGATGATAAAATATAAATTTTGTATGGGGTGTCGACAAGCGGTAAGTCAGCAGACTTTGGATCTGCTATTCCCAGGTTCGAATCCTGGCACCCCAGTGAAATATGGCACCCCAGCAAAAAACGGGACGGTTCTATTTTATTATTTTGTTGACAAAAAGGGGTTGGCGATCTTTTGAGCCTTAGAAAATTCTGGGGGAGAATCCAGAGCACCCCAGGAGGAATTTAGAAATTTAAGGATTTAGGAATTTTTGCTCTTAAATCTTGTAAAATCTTTTTATGAAGGTAGCTGTGGTTGGAGCAACGGGCGCGGTTGGGATGGAAATGGTAAAGGTTCTTGAAAAAAGGGCGTTTCCATTAGATTCCCTTGTTTTATTGGCATCAGAAAGGTCTGCTGGGAAAACAATAGAATTCAAAAAAGATAAAATTGAGGTTAGAAAATTAGAAAGGGATTCCTTTGAAGGAATAGATATTGCCCTTTTTTCTGCAGGCTCTAAAATTTCCAAAGAATTTGCTCATTATGCTGTCTCCTCTGGCTGCATTGTGATTGATAATTCATCGGCATTTAGGATGGAACCCGATGTTCCTTTGGTTATTCCTGAGATAAATCCAGAGGATCTAGCATCGCACAAAGGGATAATTGCTAACCCAAATTGCACAACCATTATTTTAAGCCTTCCTGTATGGCCAATACATAAGAAATATGGGGTAGCGAGGATTGTTTCTTGCTCATACCAGGCTGCATCTGGTGCAGGATATTCTGCAATGTTAGAGCTTAAGGAGGAGACAATGGCAATCCTTACAAATAAGCCTTATGAGAGGAGGGTATTTCCATTTCAATATGCATTCAATCTATTTCCCCACAACAGCCCAATGCAAGATGATGGCTATTGCGAGGAGGAGAATAAGGTAATTCAGGAGACAAGAAAGATTTTTCATGATTCAAGCTTTAATATAACCATAACCTGTGTTAGGGTTCCCATTTTAAGGGCACATTCTTTAGCAATAAACATTGAGCTTTCCAAAGAGGCAAATATTGATGACATTTATAAAATCCTTGAGAATGCTTCCGGAGTTGAGATATTGGAGGAGAGGGAAAAAAATAGATGGCCAATGCCCGTAGATGCATCAGAGAAATTTCCTGTATTTGTAGGAAGAATAAGAAAGGACAGGACAATTAAAAATGGAATATGGCTATGGGTTGTAGGAGACCAACTTCTTAAGGGTGCAGCCTTAAACGCTATCCAGATAGCAGAGAAATTGTAAATCGCGAATTTATACTTAAAAAAGTATGTGTTTAGCTGTTTAAGAAATTTTGAATTCTAAATTTTGAATTGAAAAGGGGAAGTTTTATAAAATTTTTCCCCTTTTAATTCAAAATTTTATAAAGCGTTATGGAATTAACTATAGTTCTCTTACCGAAGGGAAGTAAATACCAATTCCTTTATTTTCTCCCAGGTCTTCGGGAATTTCTCTCTCTCTGTATGTGGAATAAACAGAGAGGCAATGTATTCATTCATAAAATCAGAAGAATTGGAAAGCTCTATATTGGTAATGGAATTTGCCGTTTTCTCTATCTCCTCCATTATCTCTTTTGAAAAAGCCATAAGGGTTGCTCCAATTAAAGAGCCATTTCCAAAGAAATGGAATCTATCCAAAGGTATCTCGGGAAATAAGCCAATTTGAATTGCTTTTTCTGGAATAATGTGAGAGCCAAGATTTCCTGCAATGATCACCCTTTCAATATTATTTGGCTTCATCCCTGCTGTTTTAAGAAGAACAGATATTCCCGCAAATATTGCCGCCTTTGCCCTCATTATGTTATCAATATCAGCCTCTGTGATTACAAGCTCCTCATTGTTTAATGTTTCAAAAGCATTGGCAATAACATATTCCTTCTCCCTTATCCTTTTATTTTCTATTTTTGGCGAAAACTTACCCTTTTGGTTTATTATTCCAGAAAAAAGCATCTGGGCTAATATCTCAATAATGCCTGCCCCACATATTCCCCTTGGCTTTATCCCTCCAATGGTAGTAATTTCAGGCTCTCCCATTCTATCTATTACAATCTCATCAATTGCTCCCCTTTGTGCCCTCATTCCACATTTAATTCCTCCTCCCTCAAAGGCAGGACCTGCTGATGTGGAAGCTGAAAGGAGAAAATCAGAATTTCCCAAAACAATCTCGCCATTTGTTCCTAAATCAACATAGAGGGTAAGAAGAGGGGATTTTGCAATACCGCAGGCAACAATGCCTCCGGTTATATCACCTCCAATGTATGAAGAAACAAGGGGAATGGTATAAAGAAGGGCTGAAGAGCTAAATTTAAGGCCAATAGATTCTGCCTCAATTGGAATAGAGCTTGCAAATGCTGGAACATAAGGCTCTTCCCTTATGTACTTTGGGTCTATGCCAAGCAATAAATGTGTCATTGTTGTATTTCCAGCACAGACAATGTAAGAAATCTCATCTTTCTCTATTTTTGTCTCATAAAGAAGCTCATTGATTATTCCTTCCATTGTTTCAACAACCTTGCTTTGGAGAGCGTAAAGCCCATCATTCTTTTGTGAATAAATAATCCTTGTGATAACATCATCGCCGTAGATAATTTGTTTGTTATAATCTGAAGCTTCGGCAAGAACACTTTTATTCCTTAAATCAAGAAGCCTTCCATAGACAGAGGTTGTTCCAATGTCAAAAGATAAGGCATAATGGCTTTTTTCTCTATCCCCTCCCTCTATTCTAATTATCTCTTTATCCCTCATAGTTGCTGTTATTTTAAAATTATCCTTCCTCAATTCTTTTGAAATGGTTTTTAAGCAATCAAATGAAATTTCATAATCTAAGCCAAGGCCTTTCTTTATCCTTCCTACATCATCAATATTGTCATCCTTTGTGGGAGGAGCAAGCTCAATGTATCTCTTTTCAATTAAAGGAGAAAGATTGAATTTCTGGATAAGGGTTGGATCTTGAAATAAAAAGCCATTTTTTAAAACATTTTTGTCTAATATAGGAGAAAACTCTGGAATTCTTATTTTAAGCTCTGATTTTGGTTTTACCTGGCAGGCAAGGATAAAATCACCTTTTTTTGCTTCGGGAAAAACACTTCCTTCCTCAAGGATAACCCTACATTTTCCACAGGTTCCAAGACCACCACACCCTGCTGGGATAAATAAAGATGATTTTGTTATTGCGGAAAGAATTGTCTCTTTCTCATCTATCTCTATCCCCCTTTTTGATGGCTCAAAGGTAATTTTAAACATTCTTTAAGAATCATCGGCAAATATTGTAAAGCACATAAGATTTCTATGCAAGGTTTTTAAACATAACAGCTTAAGTCTTCTCCAAAGTAATCAGATGTTGTTGCATAAGCCCTTACCCTACAGCCACCACAGGTCTCCTTATAGACACATTTTCCGCACCTGCCTTTAAGATTTTCCCTATTTTTAAGCTTTCCCAAAAATGGATTTTTTAAAATCTCCTTAAGGGATTTCTCCCTAATATTTCCCAATGATTTTTTAAAAAATTGGCAGGGATAGATATTTCCCTCGGGAGAAATATTTATAATCCTTTCTCCTGCCTGGCAACCATTGTCTATCTTTATTTCTGGCTTCTTTTTCAAAAGATATATTCCATCACAAGGGTTGGCAACGGTTAATATCTCCATTTTAATCCCCTTTTCTATTCTTTTGATAAGGTATTCTATTGCCTTAATTCTCTCTTCTTTTCCCACATCCATCCCTTCTTTTCCCCTTCCCGTATAAATCAGGTGATAGAGGCAGAATCGTTCTATTCCCTCATTTTCTGCAAACCCAATTACATTTGGTAGCTCATCTATATTTTCTTTAGTCAAGGTAAATCTTATTCCCCTCTTTACACCCTGCTTCTTTAAAATTCGCAGTCCCTGCAAGGCTTTATCAAATGAACCAGAAATTCCCCTAAATCTATCGTGTGTTTCTTTTATTCCATCAATACTTATTCCAACATATTCAAAGCCTCCATCTTTTATTTTAATGGCAATCTCCTCGGTAATTAGAGAGCCATTTGAGGAAAGGCAGGTTTTTATCCCTTTGTTTTTTGCATAGGTATTAAGCTCAAATAGGTAATTATAAAGCAAAGGTTCTCCACCTGAGAAAAGCAAGACCTTAAAATCCAAAGATGCTAATTCATCTATAACATAAAAAGCTTCCTCCTTGCTTAATTCATCCCCTTTATTTTCCCCTGCATCAATATAGCAATGCTTGCAAGAAAGATTGCATTTTCTGGTTAGGTTCCAAACTGATATTTTTGAGGGAAGGATTGCTAGAAAAGAGCCGGTAAGAAGCCTAGTAGCTCTAATCATTTTGGACATAAAGAAAGGCAGCAATATCTACCTTTAAATGAGGAGGGCCTTCTGATAATGGATAGCTTCATTGCGTTATAAAGTTTATAGTGTATGGGATTTATAGTTAATTCCATAACGCTTTACAAAATGTATGGGTTTAGATAATCTTAAGGAAAACTTTATAAAATTATGAATTTTGAATGTTGAATTTTGAATTAAAAGGGAAAAAATTTTATAAAACTTAA
>JBFLYE010000034.1 GCA_040756715.1 bacterium | reverse complement strand
CAATCTCTAATTCTGGTCTTGACAATCTAAAGGTAATTAACTGGGTAAAAAATGTTAATTATCAAGGGATTTTGGGAGAGACAAAATTTGATGAAAAGGGAGATACCTTGAATAAGGCTATTAGTGTTTATAAGGTAGAGGGAGAAAAATTTGTATTGATTAAGGAATAGGGTAAAAGGGCAATTATGGATGCATTAAGATATGATAATTTAATTGAATCTGTAAAATCATTACCCAGGGAAGAAAAAGAAGACCTTAAATTTCTAATAGATAAATATCTTATAGAGGAAAAAAGAGAAGAAATCTACAGAAATTATCAAAATAGCTTGAAAGAATCAAAACTGGAATTTTCAAGTGATGTAGACAAACTAAGAAAAATGATAGAAGAATGATAGAAATTAGTTTTAGCTCTTCCTTTAAAAGAGCGTATAGAAAAAGAATTAAAGGAAATGAAGAGCTAGAACGAAAATTTTGGGGAAGGGTAGAAATATTTATAAAAAATCATTTTGATAAGGCTTTAAAAACACACAAGTTGTCAGGAAGGCTACAAGACTTATGGAGTTTTAGCATTGACTATAATATACGGATAATATTTTATTTTGTTGACAACAACAGAGTAGTATTTGTAGATATAGGGAAACATGATGAAGTTTATTAAATTCAGAGAGGAATAATGTTCATCTCAGAGCTTTTAAATGGGATTACCCTGGGAGGCATTTATGCCCTTCTAGCCTTGGGTTATACAATGGTCTATGGAATCCTTTTAATGATTAACTTTGCCCATTCTGAAATATTTATGCTTGGTGCATTCTTTGGCTTACTCTCCTATTTTTTTTTCATTCAAGCCCCCTTTCATTTCTCTTTTCATTCTTAAGTTGCGGGTTATTAGGAATCCTTATAGAAAGGTCTGCATATAGGCCACTTCGTAAGTCTGAAAGGCTTATTCCCTTAATTAGTGCAATAGGCGTATCCATATTCTTACAAAACCTTGTAATGCTTATTGCCTCTCCAGAATCAAAGCCCTATCCCTTCATCTTTCCATATTTTAAAATTTTAGAAACCAAGATCAATTCCTTACAAATTTTTATCATTGTCCTTACCATTATCTTGATGATTACCCTAAATCTTTTTATTGCAAAGACAAAACTTGGAATGGCAATGAGGGCTGTTTCGCAAGACAGAATAACATCTTCTCTTATGGGAGTAAATGTAAATTTTATTATTTCTCTGGCATTCTTTATTGGTGGAGGCCTAGGAGGCATAGCTGGTTTCTTAAATGGGCTTTATTATGGCTCTATAAAATACAATATGGGATTTATCCCTGGAATAAAGGCATTTACAGCGGCTGTTTTGGGTGGAATTGGAAACATTAAGGGAGCAATCCTTGGAGGCTATGTGCTTGGAATCCTTGAGGCATTTTGTGCAGGGTATATATCTTCAGAAAACAAGGATATTCTTGCCTTTGTTGTTTTAATCCTTGTTCTTATCTTTAAACCAACCGGGCTGATGGGAGAGAGGACACCTGAAAAATTATGAAAAAGAAGGCTATTTTGTTTTCCACTATTCTTTCTCTTATCCTTTTTCCCTTTTTTAGCAATAGATTTGGCAATGTTTATCTTGTCCATATCCTTGCCTTAATTGGAATTTACATTATCCTCTCTTTGGGGCTAAACCTTACCATAGGTTTAACCGGACTTCTGGATTTAGGTTTTTGTGCATTTTATGCGATTGGTGCCTATAGCTCGGTTTTGCTTAACCTCTCTGGTGTATCTTTTTGGTTTTGTCTGCCTTTGAGTATAGGAATTAGCCTTTTATTTCGCTTCCTTTTGGGAAAGCCTGTTTTGCATCTTAGGGGAGATTATCTTGCCATTGTTACATTGGGATTTGGAGAGATTACGAGACTTGCCTTGAATAATTGGGACAGCCTTACAAATGGACCAAAGGGGCTTCCGAAAGTAGGCGGAATAATCTCTCCTCCTAAAATATCCTCTTTTGTCTTTAGGGAGGATATACATTTTTACTACCTTATCCTATTTTTTGTCCTACTTGTTGTGATCATTTCATATCGGCTTGAAAATTCAAGGATTGGTAGGGCATTGGTAGCAATAAGGGAGGATGAAACAGTAGCATCTGCTATGGGAATAGACGTTAGCAATCTAAAGATGACAGCATTTTTGTTTAGTGGAGGAATCGCTGGTTTGGCTGGATGCCTTTATAGCCATTGGATAGGCTTTATTTCACCAGAGAGTTTTACATTTTGGGAATCTGTTTTTTTGGTGTGTATGGTTGTGCTTGGTGGAATAGGAAGTATTCCTGGGGTTATCCTGGGTGTATTTCTTCTTGTAGGGGTCCCTGAGGTTCTTCGGATATTCTTGGGTCAAGCATTGGTTAGCTATAGGATGCTTGTCTTTGGATTTGCAATGATTGTTATGGTTATTTTAAGACCAGAGGGCATTATTCCCTCCATAAGAAGGGTCTATGAATTAAGGGTTAAAAATGATATTAGAGACAAAAAATATTAGTAAAAGCTTTGGTGGCGTTAAGGCATTAAGCAATCTGGATTTTTCAATAGAAAAGGGAGAGATTGTTAGTGTTATTGGTCCAAATGGCTCTGGCAAAACAACATTTTTTAATCTCATAACAGGCTTTTATAAACCAGACAAGGGAGAGATTCTCTTTAAACAAAAAAGGATTGATAGTTTAGCTCCCCATCAGATTACACATCTTGGCATTAGCCGAACATTTCAGAATATTAGGCTATTTCCCAATATGACAGCATTAGAAAATGTTATGATAGGAAGGCATACAAGGACAAAGGGAGAGCTTTTTGAGGCAATTTTCAGACTTCCTTCATTTAAAAAAGAAGAGGAGGAGATAACAAATAGCTCAAAGGAGACATTGGATTTTGTCTCCCTCCTTGGGGTTGGAAATTATCTTGCCAGAAATCTTCCCTATGGAGACCAGAGGAGAATTGAGATAGCCAGAGCATTATCATCAGAGCCAGATTTGCTCCTTTTGGATGAGCCAACCGCAGGGATGAATAAGAAAGAGAACAAAGAGATAATTTCCCTTGTCCGAAAAATAAGGGATAGAGGAAAAACCATTATTTTGATTGAACACCAGATGGATGTTGTAATGGAAGTCTCGGATAGAATTGTGGTTCTGGATTATGGAGAAAAGATTGCAAGTGGAAAACCAGATGAGATAAAGAATGACCCTTGTGTGATCAAAGCGTATTTAGGAGATGCTTGAGATTGTAAAGCTATTTGTCTCTTATGGAAAGGTTGAGGTATTAAAAGGGATAAGCCTTTTTGTAGATGAGAAAGAGATAGTAGCTATTCTTGGAGCAAATGGTGCAGGAAAAACAACCCTCCTTAAGACAATCTCGGGAATCCTTTCTCCTTCAAAAGGAGAGATAAGGTTTTTTGGAGAAAGGATTAACCAGGTTCCTCCCCATCAGATTACCAAGCTGGGAATAATCCATGTGCCAGAGGGAAGAAAGATATTTCCAAGGTTAAGTGTAGCTGAAAACCTAAAGATGGGTGCATTTTTGCTTAATAAAAAATGGATAAAAGAAGGGATGGAAAGGGTATTTTCCCTATTTCCAATTTTGAAAGAGAGGCTTCATCAATTGGGAGGAACATTGAGTGGAGGGGAGCAGCAGATGCTGGCTTTAGGAAGGGCAATTATGGCAAAACCAAAGCTCCTCCTTTTGGATGAGCCATCTATGGGTATTGCTCCTATGCTCGTAGAAAAGATATTTATCACAATTAAGGAAATAAACAAAAGGGGAATCCCTATTCTTCTCGTAGAGCAAAATGCCCATAAATCATTAGAAATTGCAGATAGGGCTTATATCCTTGAGGTAGGAAGAATTGTTTTAGAAGGTAAAACCTCCCTTCTTATTAAAAACGAAGAGGTAAAGGCGGCATATCTTGGGTGATTTATGGAACAAAGACAAGGACCTCCTCAAGAGAAGAAAAGGAAACAGCTGGTCTTACAAATACCTTTTTAAACAGCCCACTTTTTTTAGAAGAAACCCTCTCTACATAACCAATGAGAATACCCTGCGGGGTTAACTCATCTTGAACAGTAATCACAGGTTCTTTTAGCATTACAGGTATTCTGTTTTCTATAAATTTAAGCTCCATTTTGCCTTTCTGGCCTACTAAAAGCCCCTTCTCTCTTGTTACATCAAGCCTGGCTGGAATGGAAAATAGAGGATCTGTGGCAAGAAGGACAAGGGACGATTGAGAAAAAACATCAATTACCCTTCCTATAAAAACCTCCCTCTCTTTAAAAAGGCAAACCACAGATGAACCCTTTTTTATCCCATCGCTTAAGCCTTTATCAATGATAATGGTTGAAGATATAGCATCAGAGGAAAAACCTAGTGTATTAGCTATGATGAGATTAAAACCTGTTTTTTCTTTGTAAGAAAGGATGTTGCGAAGTCTTTTGTTTTCTTTAATTATCTCGTCTGTCTTTGCATATTTATGAAGAAGTAAGCTAATCTCTTTTTTTAATTCTTCCTTTTCTTTTGTAAGCCTTATATTATCCTTTACAGCTTCATTAAAATGGAAAGGAGCCCCCCTTATTTTCCCACCAAGTAGCTCTATAGGAATGATAACCCTACGAAAAGAATCCCTTAATTTCTCGGGATTTATGATAATCATAAGAAAAGATAGGGCAAGAGGAATAAAGACCCTTACTTTGAGGAAAGCCTTGATACCCATTGTAGGCTAGCCCTTTTCTTTGCCATTTTGATATTTTTCAGCTCATCAAGGTATTTCCCAGTTCCAATGGCTACACATTTGGTTGAATCTTCTGCAACCACAACAGGAAGAGAGGTTTCCTCAGAGATTAGTTTATTAAGGCCATTAAGAAGAGAACCTCCCCCTGCCATTGTTATCCCCTTATCAACAATATCAGATGAAAGCTCAGGCGGTGTTTCCTCCAGGGCAGACTTTATAACATCAATAATAAAACTTATAGGCTCCTTTAATGCCTCCCGTACCTTATCCGATGAAATTCTTAATGTCCTTGGAAGCCCTGTATTTGCATCCCTTCCCTTTACTTCCATTATGCCCTCTTCAGTAAGTGGATATGCAGAACCAATCTTTATCTTTATTTCCTCTGCTGTTCTATCTCCTATCAAAAGGTTATAATGCTTCCTTATATATTGAACAATTGCCTCATCCATTTCATTCCCAGCAATACGGATAGACTTACTAATCACCATCCCTCCAAGGGAGATAACCGCAACCTCTGTTGTTCCTCCACCAATATCAACAATCATATGGCCGGTTGGTTCCTGAACAGGGATATTTGCACCAATAGCCGCTGCCATAGGCTCTTCAATTAAATAAACCTCAGAGGCTCCAGCTTGTTCTGCCGCTTCAATAACAGCCCTCCTTTCCACCTCTGTTATTCCAGAGGGAACACCAATAACAATCCTTGGTTTAAATGGCAGAAATGTCTTCTTTGTATTAGCCTTCTGGATAAAGTATCTAATCATATCCTGCGTTATTTCAAAATCTGCAATAACACCATCCCTTAATGGCTGAATGGCAACAATATTTGCGGGCGTCCTTCCCAGCATCCTTTTTGCATCATTTCCTACCGCAAGAATATCTCTTGTCTCCCTATTTATGGCAACCACAGATGGCTCACATAAAACAATTCCCTCTCCCTTTAAATAAACAAGGGTTGTGGCTGTTCCCAAATCCATCCCCATATCATTTGAGAAAAAAGCAAGAATTTTCTTAAACATTGTTAAATTATAAAGGAAAAAAAGGGGTTTGTCTATTAAATCTTTATAAAAACAAAAAATCCTGCAACTTCCTACTCTTCCACACCGTCACCAGTGTAGTACCATCGGCTCCAAGGGGCTTAACGACCGTATTCGGAATGAGAACGGGTGTTTCCCCCTCGACATTGTCACAGGACATTTTCTTTCGCTTCGCTCAAGAATTGCAAATTGTAAATTGAAAGTAAAAAATATTTTAAAATTTACAATCTTTGAGAAGGATAATCTATGGTAGCACAGGAAAAGACACACGACTTATTAGTACGGCTCGGCTTTTAAGTTTTTCAAAAAAGGAATTTGTAGCAAGCCACTCTTTCCCTCTCATCCAAACCTAAATTTTTAACGAATTACTTCGCTTCCACCTACCGCCTATCAACCAGATAATCTCTCTGGAGTCTTCAGGAGGATAGAAGGAAGTCTCTCTACCTTAACTTGTAAATAAGCAAGCTCATTTACTCATTAAGGCTTTGATCTTTCCCTCCAGAGCTACGGGAGATCTCATCTTGGGGTATGCTTCCCGCTTAGATGCTTTCAGCGATTATCACTTCCAAACATAGCTACCCAGCCTATGCCCTTGGTAGGACAACTGGTACACTAGAGGTTTGTCCATTCCGGTCCTCTCGTACTAGGAATAGCTCCCCTTCAAATCTCCTGCGCCCACAGCAGATAGGGACCGAACTGTCTCACGACGTTCTAAACCCAGCTCACGTACCGCTTTAATCGGCGAACAGACGAACCCTTGGGACCTGCTCCAGCCCCAGGATGCGATGAGCCGACATCGAGGTGCCAAACCTTGCCGTCGATATGGACTCTTGGGCAAGATAAGCCTGTTATCCCCGGAGTACCTTTTATCCGATGAGCGACGGCCTTTCCACACAGAACCGCCGGATCACTAAGCCCGACTTTCGTCTCTGCTTGAGGTGTCCCTCTTGCAGTCAAGCTCCCTTATGCCTTTATACTCTTCGTGTGATTGCCAAACACACTGAGGGAACCTTTGGACTCCTCCGTTACTTTTTAGGAGGAAACCGCCCCAGTTAAACTGCCCACCAGGCATTGTTCCTCTCCCTGCTTCAAGGGAGTAGGTTAGAACCTGAATATGTTAAGGGTGGTATTTCAACGGTGGCTCCACAGAAGCTAGCGCCCCTGCTTCAAAGCCTCCCACCTATCCTACACATAACACACCCAAATTCAATGCCAAGCTACAGTAAAGGTTCACGGGGTCTTTCCGTCCCGCTGCGGGTAACTTGCATCTTCGCAAGTACTACAATTTCGCCGAGTCCCTGGTTGAGACAGTGCCCAAGTCGTTACGCCATTCGTGCGGGTCGGAACTTCTTTTAGACTATATCTTCACTTGCTCAATTGCTTTAGGAGCTTTTCTTTTTTGTATCTTCTCTTTCCCGATGGATTCATCGTATACGCTAACTCAATAATGGTTGGAAGATAAACCCGTGAGCGATGCAGGTTTTTGCTTATCATCTCACAGACTTTCTTAAAGGCTTCAAAATCTTTCTGCTTCGATGTCTGTAATGGATATTTGATAAAATGAGGGATAATTGTTCTTCGTAAATCTTTGATGCTCCTTACCTCATATTTGTAACACCTATCCCTTTTTGAAAACCTTATCCCACCAACCTTGAAGTATTCGCGGATCTTTTTTAATGTTTCAATATCTCTCTCATTAAGAGAAACAGAAAAGCTTGGCCTTACTTCAATTCCTGTTTTTAATCTTCTCTTTAATGAAAAAGAGACCGAGAAACTTCCCTCTCCATCTACCAGACCGGTAATATAATATTGCTCCATCGCAACCTCCTTTTTAGCAAGTGCCGGCGTATTGACTACTTTTGGTAGTCCTCACCTTTCGGATCAGTCGTTACGGGGTTGGGTTTGCCAACTTCCCACGGTATGGGGTTTCCCTTCTACCGTTATAAGCCGGTTTTAATCGGGCAAGTCCGAACTTACCCGACAAGGAATTTCGCTACCTTAGGACCGTTATAGTTACGGCCGCCGTTTACTGGGGCTTCAATTCAGGGCTTCACCCCTTCTTGCGAAAGGGCTGACCCCTCCTCTTAACCTTCCAGCACCGGGCAGGCGTCAGGCCCTATACATCGTCTTTAAGACTTGGCAGAGCCCTGTGTTTTTAATAAACAGTCGCTTGGGCCATTTCTCTGCGGCCATATTAAACAGAAAAGGCAAGCCTATTCTATTCTCTATGGCACCCCTTCTCCCGAGGTTACGGGGTTATTTTGCCGAGTTCCTTAACCAGGGTTGTCTCGAGCACCTTAGTATGCTCTACTAGCCTGCCTGTGTCGGTTTGTGGTACAGACACCCTTAATCTCCCAAAGGAGCTTTTCCTGACGGCATGGGATTAGCTACTTCTCCCATTGGCTTTCGCCGCTAGATCCCCATCAGCCTTCAGCAGCTTTTGCTGCCTTTAGCCTTGAACGAGCATATCCAAAAACTCGCATAGCCTACCCTTCCGTGTCACTCCCTTGCTCAATAATTAAAGGTGGTACAGGAATTTTAACCTGTCTTCCATCGCCTACGCCTCTTGGCCTCGGCTTAGGGTCTGACTTACCCTGAGCAGATTAGCTTTACTCAAGGAAACCTTAGGCTTTCGGCGGAGGGGTTTCTCACCCCTCTGATCGCTACTCATGCTGACATACTCACTTCCACATTGTCCAGCGCTCCTTTCAGTACGCCTTCATCCTTGTGTGGAACGCTCCTCTACCATATAAAAGTCTAAAGGGTCTTGGAGTCTAAGGGTCTTGGAGTCAATTGACTCTTTGACTCTCTAACTCCTGACTCTCTGACTCTATATATCCATAGCTTCGGTTGCCGGCTTAGCCCCGTTGGATTGTCGGCGCAAAGCCACTCGAACAGTGAGCTGTTACGCACTCTTTAAATGATGGCTGCTTCTAAGCCAACATCCTGATTGTCTTTGCAACTTCACATCCTTTCCCACTTAGCCTGCATTAGGGACCTTAGCTGATGGTCTGGGTTGTTTCCCTTTAGACGATGAGGCTTATCCCCCACGGTCTCACTCCCAGGATAAAAATTATGGCATTCGGAGTTTGATTGGGTTTGGTAACCCTCTCGGGCCCCTAGTCCATTCAGTGCTCTACCACCATAATTCATTACCTGAGGCTGCACCTAAATGCATTTCGAGGAGAACCAGCTATCACCCGGTTTGTTTAGCCTTTCACTCCTATCCACAGCTCATCCGAGCAGTTTTCCACCTACACCGGTTCGGGCCTTCACAGGGGATTAACCCTGCTTCACCCTGGCCATGGATAGATCACCGGGCTTCGGGTCTACTAAATGCTACTAAACGCCCTTTTAAGACTCGCTTTCGCTACGGCTTCAGGGCTTATACCCTTTAACCTTGCAACACCTAGTAACTCGCCAGCTCATTATTCAAAAGGCACGCCATTAGGCATTCCAGTGGCCAATAAAGACGCCGATTTCAAGGAGTAAGTTCCAAGAAAAAAACCGAAGTTTTTCGCTTGTTAAGCTTACTACGCTTAAAAACCCTTGCCTTTATTACCTAACCTGGCATAGCCCTCTGACAGCTTGTAGGTATACCGTTTCAGGTACTATTTCACTCT
>JBFLYE010000033.1 GCA_040756715.1 bacterium | reverse complement strand
TTTTTTTCCCTTCAAAACCCGAAAGATATGCCAGACTTTGTGTCCCTTTTATAGGAAATATAACCCCCTCTCCATCAACGCCGAGACTATCTTTAATCCATACAAAAGCCTTTCTTGGCTCTATGAGAATAACAATCCTATGAGGGGGATACCTTTTTATCTCTACCCTTTTTACCCTTACATCAGAAAGGATATATCTACGAAGGCCATCTTTTTTTAGTTTAAAAAGATTGGGGGCAATGCCTGGATAGTTTTGCCTTAAAAATCCCTTCCATAATCTCATAATTTCATTTTCTGATATATCACCCGATACCTTTACCTCTACATTTTTTATGGTAAAAAGGGAAGAAAAAAGAGCCATTCTAATTCCATAAATCCCCAAACAAAGGACAAAAATCAATAGAATAAATCTTGCTAATCCCTTATAAGCCATCTTTCTAGAATATAATTTTTCTGTGTAATTAAAGAAAGAAAAGAAGAAACCAGGGGTTTGGTAAGGACAAAGATTAAGGAATAATCATAGATATATGGATTTTCTTCCCTGTATCTCTTCTTTTCCTCTATATTAAAATCCTTTTTGAAAAGCAAAGAACCATTACTATCAAATAAAGAAAGGGAGGATGAAAGGCTTGCCTTTCTATCTGTATAGTATGACCTTAAGAATTCATATCTATTTTCCTCCTTGATAAATTTTGTAGAAACATCAAAGTCAGCTAGGTCAGAAACATTATACTCAGAAACATCAATCAAAAGGAGATTATCTACAAGAAGCTTTAGGCTTATATTTTTAATCTCATCAGTAGTTTTTGGATAGGCTTCGTGGTGAACAATATAAAAATTTGTCTCCTTTATTATTTGCTCTTTTATGGCTGATAGAATGAGGGGAATAAGGTTTTTATCCTTACAAGAAATACAAAGGCCAATCCTTTCTGTCTTTGAAAGATCAATAGAGGCTAGAAGGTTTTTTTCTATTCTTATCTTTTCAGCCAAAGGGTTATTTTTTAGTCCCTTTGGAATTTTGGAGGAAGAGGCTCCTGCGAGATTTTTATAATATGCCTCTTCTTTGTCAATTTCTATTGCCTTTTTGTAAAATGAAATTGCTTCATCCTTTCTTCCAAAATATTCATAGACTACGCCAAGGTTATTATTTATCTTTGCCGAATTGGGATAGAGGGTTTTTGCCCTTTCTAAATAGAACATCGCGCTATCCCATAGATTATTTTTGATGCAATAGATAGCGTAGTTATTTAGCGAACCATCCTCTGCTATTTGCTGATGGCAAGATATAAAAAACAGGCTAGAGATTACAAGAGCAATTTTTAGGTCTTTCAATCTTTAGATTTAAGTTTTGCCTTATAAGTCAATAGTATAATCTCTTAACCTGTTTTTACAAATATCTTTCACTTAAACACAATCTTTCCTTCTTTCAAGGAAACGCTTATCTTTCCTCCCTTTTTAAACTTTCCCTTAAGGATCTCCTCAGACAAGACATCTTCAATTTCCTTTTGTATTGTCCTCCTTAAAGGCCTTGCACCGTAGGATTCATCATAACCCTTTTCAATGAGAAAGGTTATAACATCATCATTTAATGAAAGGGTTATATTCTGCTCTGAAAGCTGCTTGTTTAACTTATCTATCATAAGGCATACAATCTTTCTGACATCATCCTTGCTTAAAGAATGAAAAACTATGGTTTCATCTATTCTATTTAGAAATTCAGGGTTAAATACCTTCTTTACCTCAGCCATAACCTTGTTCTTCATCGCCTCATAGCTTGTTTCTTCATCAGCTGGCCTAAATCCTAATGCCTTCTTCTCGAAGATTTCCCTTGCTCCAATGTTTGATGTCATAATAATTACGGTATTTCTAAAATCAACCGTATGACCAAGATTATCGGTAAGATGGCCATCCTCAAACATCTGAAGCAGGATATTGAAAACATCGGGATGTGCCTTTTCTATCTCATCAAGTAAGACAACAGAATATGGCTTTCTCCGAACCTTCTCGGTAAGCTCTCCACCCTCTTCATAACCAATATATCCAGGTGGAGCACCAATAAGCCTTGATACAGCAAATTTCTCCATAAACTCAGACATATCTATTTGGATAAGAGCATCCTCATCGTCAAAGAGGAATTCGGCTAGTGTCCTGCTAAGCTCTGTTTTTCCAACCCCGGTTGGTCCTAAAAACAAAAATGAACCCATTGGCCTTTTTGGGTCTTTTAATCCTGTCCTTGCCCTTCTCATTGCCCTTGCCAAAGATGAGATTGCCTCATTTTGACCGACTACCCTTTTATGCAATTCCTCCTCCATTCTTAAAAGTCTCTCGCTCTCCTTTTCTACAAGCTTATAAACGGGAATCCCTGTTTGCTTTGAAAGAAGCTCGGCAATGTTTTCATCAATTATTACATTGGCAGGTGAGGAGGATTTTGATTCCCATTTCTTCTTTATTGCCTCATATTCCTTCCTCAATGCCTTTTCCTTATCCCTTAAGATTGCCGCCTTCTCAAATTCTTGATTTGCTATTGCCTCCCCTTTTTCCTTTTCTATCTGTGCCATCTCCTTCTCCTTATCCTTAAGCTTTGGAGGAAGGGTTGTTGTCTTTAGCCTTGCTTTTGAGCCTGCCTCATCCATTAGGTCTATAGCAGAATCTGGCAAGAATCTATCCGAGACATATCTATGGGCGAGCTTTGCCGCTGCAATTAAAGCAGAATCGTCAAATTTTACCCGATGATGTGCTTCATATTTATCCCTTAAGCCCTTAAGAATCTCTATTGTCTCATCTACAGTTGGCTCATCAACCATTATTGGCTGAAACCTCCTTTCTAATGCGGCATCCCTCTCAACATACTTTTTATAATCATCCAATGTGGTTGCTCCAATACATTGAAGCTCTCCCCTTGCCAAAGCAGGTTTAAGGATTGCCGATGCATCTATAGCTCCCTCTGCTCCACCCGCACCAATTATTGTATGCATCTCATCAATAAATAAAATAACACTCGGCGATGATCTGACCTCATTCATTACCCTTTTAAGACGCTCTTCAAATTCACCCCTATACTTTGTTCCCGCAACAATTGCGGCTAAGTCCAAGCACAAGAGCCTTTTATTTGCCAATATCTCTGGAACCTGACCAGAAACAATCCTCTGGGCAAGACCTTCTACTATGGCTGTTTTTCCAACCCCTGGGTCTCCAATAAGAACAGGGTTGTTTTTTGTCCTCCTTCCCAATACCTGAATAAGCCTCTCTATCTCATTCTCCCTTCCCACAACAGGGTCAAGTTTATCTTCCCTTGCCAAGCCTGTTAAATCCCTTGAGAAATGGTCTAGGACAGGCGTTTGTGTCTTCTGTTTTTTTGCACCAGGAGGGGCTTGACCAGGTGCAGAGCCTCCTAATATATTTGCCACCTCCTTTTTTGCCCTATCCAATGTTACTCCGAGCCTGGCAAGGATTTTTGAGGCAATGCTCTCTTCCTCTTTTATAAGACCAAAGAGGAGATGTTCTGTTCCAATATAATTATGACCCATATTTCTTCCCTCTTCAACCGCAAGCTCCAGAACCTTTTTTGAATGGGGCGTAAATGGGACATTACCTAATATAGCAAGGCTTCCACCTGGTGGTATCTCCTTTTCTATTTCTATTTTTAAGCCTTCAAGGTCAATATCAAAGTTTCTTAAGACCTCTGTTGCAACACCTTCCCCCTCTTTTATAAGACCTAAAAGGATATGCTCTGGGCCTAAATAATCGTGATTTAACCTCTTCGCTTCATCCTGGGCTAAGGCCAGGATTTTTCTTGCCCTCTCTGTGAACCTTTCAAACATATAAATATTTTATTATAAAAATGGGTTTTTTGTCTAGAATTTTTTTGTGTTCGGCTTAAACAATTGCAATAAGTTTTTAAAATTTTTTAAGCATTGGTCATGGGAATTTTATTTGTCATTGGGCATTAGAATTTATTTACTTTGTGCCTAAATATAGGTCAGCTAAACACATACATCCTCTTTCTTCCACCTCTTCAAGCTTTGCTAGCTCTTCAAACATTATATCTGCCCCTAATACTCCTACAATTTCATTGTTTTTATCTCTTACCGGGCTAGATACAGTGATACAAAGCCTATATGTGAACCTTGATGTATAGAAATTGGAAATAAATGTCTTTCCATCCTCCAAGGGCTTTATAAACCAATCCCTATCCGCAAAATTCTCCTCATCCTTAAGCTCTTTATATTTTCCTAAATCCTTAGAATGGGTAATGTTTCTTGTTATTTTATGTCCTTGCAGATCAACCACATATATAAATTGAATGAATGGATTTTCTTCAATGAAATCCCTTAAAATTTTCTCTTGTTTCTCTGGCTCCATAGAGACTATATCTTCACAAGAAGCCAGGTTTTCTATAAGATGCAATGCAAGGTATTCTGCCTTTATCTTTAAGGTATCAAAATCAGACTTAATAAGCATAGGAAGGTGCTTTTTTACCTCATTAAGCATTTCATCATTTGAGATGGATGTCTGTCTTCCCCTTTCGTATTCTTCATTTATCCACTTTATAATATGGGAAATCCCAGGATGCCTCTTGTCAATTTGCTGGGAACCAGAGAGGCCAAAGTAGGTATTTATCCAATGTACTACCCCAGAAAGGCCTGATTTATCTGTTATTCCTACCTCAAGTGGTCTATTCAATATCTCCTTTGTATCAAAGATATTGTATATCTCCTCATTTTTAAGTAAGCCATCAATATGGATTCCCGCCCTGGTTATATTGAATTCAGAGCCAACAAATGGGTAATTTGGAGAAATATGGGTATTTAAATTATGCTTGAAATATTCGGCAATCTCTGTAATTACCTTCGTATCAATCCCTTTGCTATTTTTTGTTATACTTATATAATCAATGATTAAAGCCTCAATGGGTGTATTTCCTGTTCTCTCTCCAAAACCAAAGAGGGTTCCATTGACAGCAGAGCAACCATACAGCCAGGCAGATATAGCATTTATCTCTCCCTTATGAAAATCATTATGTCCATGCCATTCAAGGCTTTTTGAGGGAACGCTAGCCTCTTTTATAAGATAATGGATAATCTTTGGAACGCTTCTAGGAAGGGATGCCTCTGAATAAGGAAGAGCAAACCCCATAGTATCACAAGCCCTTATCTTTATTGGAATTTTTGCCTCTTCAGAAAGTCTCATTAATTCCTGAGCAAATGGGATGACAAAGCCATAAAAATCAGCCCTTGTAATATCCTCAAAGTGACACCTTGGGATTATATTATTGCCCAATGCCTCTTTGACGATAGAGAGGTAATCATCAAGCGCCTTTTTCCTTGTTTTATTAAGCTTTAAAAATATGTGGTAATCAGATACAGATGTTAGTATGCCTGTTTCTTTAAGGTTCATCTCTTTTACAAGGATAAGGTCGTTTTTATTTGCTCTAATCCATCCAGTTACCTCTGGATATTTAAAATTTAAGTTTAAACATTCAATAACCGCCCTTTTATCCCTTTCAGAATAAAGGAAAAATTCGCTCTGCCTGATTACACTTCCCAGCTTATTAAGAAGCTTGTATATCTCAACAATCTGCTCGGTTGTATATGGTGGCCTTGCCTGCTGTCCATCGCGAAATGTTGTGTCTGTAATGTATATTTCCTCTGGAATCTCTATTGGCACAGAAATAAAGTCAAAGAATGTTTTGGGAATCTCTGTATATGGAAAGAAGTCCCTAAACAGCTCTGGTTGCTCTATATCCTCTACTTTATAATACCTTTTCTTTTTCTCCTTTAAAATCTCCATAAATCCTAAATCTTAAATTATCTTTTGTTCCACTCACCTGTGGCAACAAACATCTTCGGTTTTGGCTTTTCCGTTATTTCTTTTTCTAAATATGTATCCTTTTTTATTCCCTCCTTTCTATATAGCCTTAGGACATTAAAGAAATCTTCTGCCTTTTGAAACCTTGATTTTGGGTCTTTTGCTATTGAGGTAATAATAATTTTGTTTAAATTTTCCCCTATTTTTCTATTTAGAAATATGGGCAGTATTGCCTCTTTATCTAATATATTCCTCACAGTTTCACCTGGGCTATTTCCCAAAAATGGGCTGTTTCCTGTAAGAAGCTCATATAGGGTTATACCAACAGAGTATATATCAGATGAAAACCCTTCTTTTTCTCCCACCAGCCTCTCTTTAGGAACATAGGCATAAGAGCCTGTCCTTAAAAGAAGCTTTTCATTGCTTGCGGTAAGCTTTGCTATACCAAAATCACATAGCTTTACTCTATTCTCCCTTGTAAGTAGTATATTTGATGGCTTTATATCCCTATGGAGAACGCCTGCTTTGTGGAGACAAACAAGGCCACAGAGGACATCCTCTATAATTGAAAGGGCTTCTTCAATAGAAAGGGGCTTTTCTATATCCTTTAGGCTTCTTCCCTCTACATATTCCATAATCATTGTATAATAGCCCTTATATCTTGAAATGCCAAGGAATTGAACAATATTTGGACATCCTCCTACATTCTTTAGCTTAAGCAAAACATCAGCATTCACCAAAAGCTCTCTTTTTAACAATTCTTCTTTCTCTTTATCAGAAGGAAGCTTTATTGCCACAAAATTTCCCCATTCCTTTTTAAGGCTTTCATTCAAAACCTCTGCCAGGTAGGTCTTTCCAAATCCTCCCTCTCCTAAAACCCTTTCTAATTTAAAATCTTCCATACAAAA
>JBFLYE010000032.1 GCA_040756715.1 bacterium | reverse complement strand
TTTATAAAATTATGAATTTTGAATGTTGAATTTTGAATTAAAAGGGAAAAAATTTTATAAAACTTAAACCTTCAATTCAAAATTCAAAATTTAGAATTCAAAATTTCTTAAAAGGTGGATGAATTTTAAACAGATAAACACACCCTATCTATTTTTGCACTAAGTGATGGAAGATACTATATCTTCCTTCTAACATTTTTCTTGCCATTGTTGCCTTTTCATAGGTTGGGTATAAAGAAATAAGCCTTTTTAAGTATGGTTTTCCCTCTTCAAACCTTTTCTTTTCAAACAAAATATAGCCAACATAGTAAAGCGAAAGAGCTTCATCGGGAATAAATTCCAGAGCCTTTTTGAACCAGAAAAGGCTATCATCATACCTTTTTTGGCTAGCTCTAATCTGGCCAATGTTTGTATAGGCATCCCTTAAGAATGGCTCAAATTTAATGGCATTTTTATATGCATATACAGCTTCATCCCTCCGATCAATCCCTGATGCTATGCCATCCAGATAATATGCACCGCCTAAGAAATTCCAGGCAATGCTATCCTCAGGAAAGAATTTAACGGATTTTAAAGCAAGCATAACCGCCTCCTTTGTATATTCAGGATTGGGATTTTCCCTTGCCAATGTAAGGTATGTATTTAGAAGCCCATCACAATAATCCTTATAGTATGGATTAAGCTTTATTGCCCTTTTGTAAATAGGGATAGCCTCAATAAGCCTTTTTGAGCTATCATAAGCCTTTGCATGCTTAAATATGCAATCTGCCCTATACATATTTATAATAAAAAGAATACCAAGAAGGGCAATTAAGGATGTAATTCCAAAAATTGGCCATTTCATAAAAGAAAGAGAAATTTTCAAATTTTCTTTTTTTTCATTAAGGAAAGATATAAGAAGACCCATTATAACCCACCAGGTAGCGTTTATGGGAGGGATTCCAAATGAAAATAGATTATTTGCATGATGTGCTATCCAGCAGCCTCCTAATCCTGCAAGAAGAATCCTTTTTTCATTAGATAATTTAGAGCGAATGATCGCAAAAAGGAGGGAAAGGTGAAAGAGAAGGTATGAGAAAAGGCCAAGAAACCCTGTGGTTGATGTTATCTGTAAAAGGTCATTATGGGCATTCTGGTTTCTTGAATACTGGCCTTCTACCTCAACATGCTTTAGTGTCCTATACCTTGGATATACAGTCATCATTGTATCAAGGCCACATCCTAGGATTGGATAATCCTTGATTATCTTTAAGCAGGCTTTCCAGATGTGAAGCCTTATTCCTATGGTTGTAATCCCTTCTCTTCCAAAAAGCTGGTCTGTCTTTTTCATTACACCAAACTCCCTCATACTCCTTATAAAAATCCCCCTTCCGGTAAAGCCATAGAAGAAAAACAAAGGGATAAATATCAAACAGAGAACAAAAACAACCTTTTTATATTCCCTTATCCCTTTTAATCCAAGTATAGATAAGAAAAATAGGCTTCCTCCAAGCAATCCAACAAAGGTTGACCTTTGTCTTATCTGAAAGAAGGAGATAAAAAGAAAAATGACGATAATGAAAGATATGGCAATGGAAAGGTATTTCACAGATGATGGATTTTTCCTTTTCTTTGTCTCTTTCTTTGAAGGAGGGAAGGGGTTGAAACTTAAAAGAAAAAGGGAAAGACTAGGAAAGAAAACAAGCATTCCATAATGGCCAATCCATCCCATATTTCCAAATGTTGAGTAGGCAGAGGCTCCTCTCTCCCATTGGATAAAATCCCATCCTTTAAGCTGTAGGTCATAATAAATTCCAGAAAGCATCCCTGCCATAATAAGGATTTTTATAAAACCAATTGTTGTATCAAGGCAGGAAAGAAAAAAGAAAAAGCAAGAGAGATAAGCAATAAAGCAGAAAAATCCAAACGGGCTTTCCAATATTTGTAATCCTATGGTTTGCTGGGGTGGAAAGAAAAGAAGAAAAGCTATACTTAAAGCAATGGATGTGTATAGCCTAATTTGCCATTTTTTAACAAATATATTTTTTTCTTTATCAACAAAGTTAATTGCTATAAACAAAAGAAGGACATAGCAAAAAAGGGTTATCAGCCCTTCTTGTGATTTGTATTCACCGAATATGCTTTGGAGCTTTGAGGTTGATGCAAGGGAGGCGGCAATATTTATAATGATAAAGATAAAGAGAAAAAGGTTAATTAGCGTTTTTTTAAAGGGTATTTCTTTATAAAAAATAGCCCTTAAACATAAGAGGTAAAGGATAACAATTGAGAAAAGATAAAGGATTAGCGTCTTTGAAAGCCCGAAATTGTCAGAGAGCCTTAAGTCAAAATATAATGGCATAAGGAGGACAATAAGTCCGAGAAAGAGCTTTATAAGAGAGTCTATGATAAGCATGGAAAATTCTTCATGGTAAATTTTAAATTCCTATATTTCGCTATTATTTTTTCTCTGATTGCTTTTTATAGGATACATTATATCAAAAATCTTCCATAAATGCTAAATTTTATCTTGTTTGGCAAAGCATAATTGGATTTAGAAATTTGATTACTTAAATCACAGCGATATAGGGAAGGTTTCTGTATTCCTCGTTGCAATCAAGGCCATATCCTACAACAAATTTATCGGGGATGGTAAAACCAATATAATCTGGGGTAAAATCTTTCTTTCTCCTCTCTGGTTTATCAAGGAGGCAGCAAAATTTCAGGCTTTTTGGCTCTTGGCTTTTAAAATATTCCTTAAGATAGCTTAATGTTATTCCCGTATCTACAATATCCTCGATAACAAGAACATTTTTTTTAAGAATAGAAATGGAGGGAAAGAGGGAAAGGTTTATTTTTCCTGTTGTCTTTTTTCCCTTATAGCTTGAGACCTTAATAAAATCTATATATACAGGGCAGGTCAGCTTTCTTACCAGGTCTGCCATAAAAACCCAAGCACCCTTTAAAACACCAATGGTAATAAGACCATCTGGATGATCAGATGAGATTTTTAGGGCAAGCTCAGATACCTTTTTTTCAATCTCTTCCTTGGTTATAAATATATTCATTACGAAACCCACTCCAAAATGGACGGATAATTATAGCTTATCTCCCCTGTTTTAAAGCCCAATCTTCCATTTTAACACAATGCCCAGACAGGGATACAAAAGACATCTTCTGCTGGTGCAATAAAATCTCCTTTATAAATAATCAATGAAAAAGGTATTTTTAAGCCTTTCCCCTTATGTTTTTCTTTGAACATATCAATAGCATGCAGATATTTTTTATCCATCACATTTGAATATTTAATCTCTATAGGGATTGTCAACCCTTCAGTGTTTATGACCAAGTCTATCTCTGAAGCAGGGCTTTTTTGCCAGTAGTAAAAAGAAGGTGGTTTTTCTAAATTTATTCCCCATTTTATAAAATCTGTGATAACAAGGTTTTCAAAATAATGTCCACACTTACCACTTGCCTTAAGAATTTCTCTTGCCTTAAAACCTGACAATGCCCAGATAAGTGCATTATCAAAGAAATATACCTTTTTGACTTCTTAATCCTGGTAGATATATTAAAGGGCGAAAGGAGAAATCCAACCAGACTTTCCTGCCAGATGGTCACATATTTTTTTGTGGTAATCTGATTGATACCTGCATCATTTCCCAACTGATTATAGTTCAGAAGACTACCTACCCTTAAGGATAGTTGACCAACAACCTTACGATAACCCTCTATGTTGCCGATATCTTTAACACTTCGCATATCCCTTTCTATGTAGGTGTCAATGTATAGTATCTTCCATCACTTAGTGCAAAAATAGATAGGGTTGTGTTTATCTGTTAAAAATTCATCCACCTTTTAAGAAATTTTGAATTCTAAATTTTGAATTTTGAATTGAAAAAGGTTAAGTTTTATAAAATTTTTTCCCTT
>JBFLYE010000031.1 GCA_040756715.1 bacterium | reverse complement strand
TCACCTCCCTACTAAAAACTTAAAATGAAAAAATGTATTTGCCGCATTGATTGCTGATTGATATGGTTGTATACTGGCTTGGCACGAACAAATCTGCCCCATATCCCAAAGCCGCCAAAACCAGAAAGCACAAAACCTTTTTCATTTCTTCAACTACTCCGTCAGCCCCTTCGGGGCTGCCACCCCTCTAAACACCCCGTCGCTTCGCGACACCCCTCTAAAAGAGGGGAATGAAGGGAATAAAACCAATTTCCTGTTTTAGCCACAAACCTAAAAGCCTTTTTCATCTTAAAAAAACCAAGCACATCTCTATAATATCTCTCCAAATTTCTCAATACTTATATCTGCTCCTTCCAGAATAATATCTAATGTTCCAGTATCAAGTGACTTATGTTTTGGAACGCTCACCTGGGCAAAGGGAAAATCTCGCCTCATAATCACATGACTTCCCTTCTGTCGCCTTACATAAAAACCTATCCTTTGGAGGGCATTTATCACCTTTTGTCCAGAAATTCCTCTTGGTAGCTTATTCATTTTATTGCTAGCTCAAGGTCAACATATTCTTTACTAACCTCACTTGGAATTGGAAGCCCATCTTCAATGAGTGCCTCAATATATCCTGCCATAGCCTCTTTAAGATTAACCATTGCCTCCTCTTTTGTAGAGCCTTGAGAAACGCATCCCTTTAATGCAGGACAAAAAGCAACATAGCCTGATTCCCTTCCTGCTTCAATAATTACTGTATACTTCATCTCTCACCTCCTAAGTTTATATTATAAAAAACTACTGAAGAGAAATACAATAAACTAACCTCCTTCCTAAGCCTTGGCAGTCAATGATGCAATTATTAGGTCCATTCTCTGATCTTACGGTAATATGCTTGCCAGTCCAGGTTAAGTCCTTATTCCCAGTTCCCCTATATGTCCCATCGGCCACCCAGACGGTATCGCCATTATTTGCCGCATTTATTGCAGATTGAATGGTGGTATATTGCGATGGCACATACAAATCTGCCCCATAGCCCAAAGCTCCCAAAACCAGAAAACACAAAAACTTTTTCATTAAATTTTGCTTAGCAATTTTACAAACCTTAAACCCTTAACCTTTTGATATAATTTCTCATCGGCGGTGATAAAATCATATCCTAAATCCTGTGCCAAAGCTACATAGATGGCATCATAGACTGTAATCTCATACCGATAAGCAAGCTCAATCGCTAATTCATAAATCCCTCTTGATAAGACAACAACATTTATATCTATGTCAAGGAGAGAAACAAGGGCAGATTTGGTTGCTTGAGAATTGTAATGGGGGCTAAATCGTAAGACATTAGAAACTTCACTTAATATCAGGTCTGGAGCATTCAGCCCCCTAAGACCTGAAAGATGCTCCTCTCTAATCCTTAATGCCCTATCTGAATCTTTTTCTTGAAGAAACCATTTTAGAGCCACAGAGGCATCTATAACTATCATTTTCTATCTCTCCATTTTCTCAACTCAGAAACGCTAGAGAAACCTTCTTGGGGTTTTCCAAATCTTTCTCGTAGTTCATCCTGTTTTTTTACTGCCTCAATCATTTTGTTTTTATCCCTTAATCGACCACCCACCAAAATGGTAAATCTTTTCTCAATTAACTTCATATGGTCATATTCTCTTTCAATTTCTAAAGCCTTTGCCACTTAAATCACCTCCCTTTAATTATACCACAAATTACTGCCCTTTGCATTATTTCCCTCTTAAGACAAAGATTCTATCACCATTTCCTGCTGCACTAATTGCTGCCTGAATTGTCCCATACTGGCTTGGCACGAACAAATCCGCCCCATAGCCCAAAGCTGCCAAAACCAGAAAGATAAAAGATTTTTCATTTTGCCATTAGAGTATAAGTGACCACAGCTGTTTTATCTTTGATTGGACTTGTAGCCAATCGTTATGGGTTAGGTTTCCTAGTTTTCTTTCTATAAATCGCTTTTCTATTGTTGCAATCTTATGCATTCTAACAATTGAAGGAAGCAACAAACCTGCCTTTTGCCAATCTATAAGGAGAACATCAAAGGCTGTCTGGGTAATTTGGCTGGTTATCCTTGCCACAATTATATCTTCATCCTTTGTGTCCAAAAGCACCAATGCAGGACGACGCTTCATCTCTTTTGTATCAACAAAAGGAAACAATAACAAAATAACCTCTCCGCTATTATAAATTGTCATAAATCGAATCCTTGCTACTATAACCAGAAAAGAATTGTTCCATCGTTAAAGAAGACCACATTTTCTCTTCCTCCTCCTTTTTTATCATTTGCCCTCTTTCTTCTATTACCATCTTTTCCAAAAGCCCTTTTAGAAAGAGCTTATCTTCCAAGCTTAAAAGCCCTATCTCTTCAGCAACCTTACAAAGCTCCACTGCCATTTAAATCACCTCCCTACTAAAAACTTAAAATGAAAAAATGTATTTGCCGCATTGATTGCTGATTGATATGGTTGTATACTGGCTTGGCACGAACAAATCTGCCCCATATCCCAAAGCCGCCAAAACCAGAAA
>JBFLYE010000030.1 GCA_040756715.1 bacterium | reverse complement strand
AACATCATCAAACGCTATTTCTTTTGGTCTGGTAAGCAGACATCCATAATAGCAGGCACAGGAAAGGTTTATCTCTTTTTTTATCCCCTCCTTTATCTTTGAAATTCCAATATCATTTATTAAAATATCAAGGAAATGCCTTACTTTTATCTTTTTCTCCTTGTTTGCCAATGCTAGTCTATTAAAACAAGCGGCACAGACACAGATAAGTTCTGGGTTTCCCTGCTCAAGGGCAATATTTATGTTTTTAAGGGCAAAGGAGGAATCGGGAATAGAATTTGCCCCACAGCAGACCCAGGAATCTAGCTCATTAAGCACAATCCCCAATCTTTCTGCCACAAGCTTAGTGGAGCTATCATAATCCCTTGCGGTTTCCTTTAAGGAGCATCCGGGAAAATATGAGTATTTCATTTTAAAAGCCTCCAGAGTGCCTCGTATACCTCAAAACCTCATTCTTACCCGATAGATAAGCTTTACCTCCTTGTCCTTTGGCACAGGGAGATTAAACTCTGCGGTGTGTGCTTCTGTCTTTGTATATTTTAAGGATGAGCTAAGCATCTCCCATTCCCCTGGAATTGGCTCAATAACCCTTACTACCACATCCTCTTCCTTATGGTTTCTAATTGATATTTCAAAAGATGCCTCGTATGTATCATAAGCTATTTTTTTCCAATCCATCTGCTTCCTTGTTCCTACTATATCAAAGGCATCCCCTAGTTTTATTCTTATTTTCTCATCCTTTGGGGTATGGTCTATTGAATCCTCTCCGATAAACTGGAGGTTTTCCTCCCTATCTTCTTTATAGACCCTAACCGTTCCTTGGGGAAGTGAAATGCCCAGATTATTCTCCTTTTTGTTCTCTATCTCTATAAACACTCCAATCTTCTGGTTTGACATTGGCTCCCTACACAAGCTGTAATAATAATTCTCTGCCCCTTGAAAGAGAAATTCTTTTTTAACCGGGATATTAAAGGCATCTACCAGGCTTATTTGTTTTGTTTGATTATCTTTAATTGTCGCTTTTCTTTGGAGGGTATATATGTGATACTCAAAGAATGCCTCCTCTTTAAATTGCTTTTCTTCCACCATAGCCTTTGCTAGCCGTCCCATCTTTATTTCATACCCACGCTCTTTGATTCTATGCACATCCCCTGCCACAAGTTTTAAATGCGCATCCTTATAGGTCGCGCCGCTTTTATTATCAATGGTAACCCAGCTTTTAAGGTCTGCTTTGTCATCCTTATCGTTTAATGTTACAACATAATCAGATTGCCAGTTTATTCCGTTGGTAAGATAAGATACCTCAATCTTTTGGGTGGTTGAAAGGCTATTTTCAAAGAGCCATATAAGGGTTGGTTTGGAAATAAGGTTTTCTGGGACTTTGGGGAATATTATCCTTCCTGGGTGGTTAAAGGTTATAGCATCACCAATCTTAAATATTGGCATTCCTCCCTGGTTAGACAAGAGTGTAGCGGTTGTCATTTCTTCCCTCTCCGTATATGGATTTTTCTGGTATAGCCTTACCTCACAACCAACATATTTATCAAGTAGTTTGCTTGGGCTTAAGAGGTCATACTCATAGTTCTGTTCAAGGATAGCAAGGCTATCTGGGTCTTCAAGGGACTTTATATGAACGCTTGTAGGGATTATCAAAGAGGCTACATCCATAAATTTCAGCCTTCCCCTTCCTCTTGGAAGTTCAATTTCTCTCTGGTCTTTTATAAGCCCAAGATTAACATTGTAGATGGTTACCATAACCCCTCTTTGATCTAGTTGAGTAGATGAAATAATCCCTTCTTCTTCACTAAATGCTAAAAAGCCAATCAGAAGCAGAGCAATAAAAAATTTTATTTTCATATAAAAAATAATACCAAAAATCTTTGATTAAGGCAAGGAAAAAAATTAAATCTCCCCTTTGGGGATACCCCCAAAACTTTTCAGAATAATTGGTAACTATTCAGCCACGGATTAACAGAGGATTAGCAGAGGATAAAATAGAATGAGTTTAAAGCATAAAAAATTGTAACTATTCAGGTGTAAGTAAGGGAAAATGGAAAAGTAGCTTGATAGTTTGACTCAGCAGTACGAAGAGCGTCTTCACGATTGAAATCGAGTGCTTCCTTCAAAGTTACTCGTAGGCTTTTCAGTAGTTCTTCTTTCGTTCGCTCCTGGCAATTCACTCCCGGCACTTCTTCAATCCATCCTATCCACCAATCTCCGTCCTGCTTCATCACTGCAGTGTACGTGTTTTGTTGCATATTTCCCCCTTTTCTCGTTGCCTAACGACTGAGCTCACCTGCCGCCAACAGGATAGGCACAAAACTTCGGAAAACCACCAAACTTTGATAGGGCACAAAACTTTGCAAAACCGCTACACTGTTGGCGGTCAGGTGCAGCGATGGGTTAGGCGAAACTTTACTTTTTATCTCTTTTTACTTTTCTTTCTAATTCTTTTAGATTATATTCTTTCTCTGCCATTTTAACCCTAATCTCGTGAAGTCCAGCCATCATATCATCCACTTCACCCTTTGAATTTGTAAACTCTCTGGCGATACTTTCCCGAACGTTTACTTGATAGAACTTGCTAAAATAAGACACATGACTCACCTCCTCAAAGCATTGCAGGTTCGACAATCTCAATTGGGTCATACCCAAGTAAAATGTTCACTGCATTTACTTCCCTCTTAGTTTTGAGCTTAACAATATGCTCAAAGTTCCAACTTGCTAAAATATCTGCTGAATTAACAGTTGCTACTGCAATGTGAATGGCGTCTTCAATATGCTTTACTGGAATAATCCCTCTTGAGACATATTCTTCAGACAATATTCTAATTTCTTCACTTTTAGTCGAGAGCGAGTCAAAATCTTTTACAAGCTTGATTAGATTTTCTCTTAACTTTTTGTCTCCAGTAGCTTCCATCTCTCTTATTACCAGATCGGAGATAAGTATCTGATACTCCTTCAGTTTCAACCAAAATTGTCTTGTTATTTCTTGACGATATAGATTCTTCTCATCAAAGTAAGCGTTAGGTACTGATGTGTCCAAGTACAATTTAGGTTTTCTCGCCATATTTACACCTTAATTTCTTTGCTTAAACTTAAGCACAATTTCGCCTACCGATAAAGCTCAGCCGCCGAGCGTAAGCAAGGTCGGCTGCAGCGAGTTGTTAGGTGGCACTTTGTGTATACCAATGCCTTTTTCCTTTAAGAAACTCATCAACCCCCTTTTTCTTAATTATTCTTAGATTCTTGATATGGGCATCTCCATGATTTGGCCTTAAGAAATCCAGTTTTTCACATGTTTCAAATTCCTCACATTGCCAGCAACCTTCAATACCTTTTTTCTGACAACATTTTCTCATCTTGCAGAAAGGTGGACCTCCACCACTTTTGCATGCTTTTTTACAACGCATTTTTACTAATGCTCCCAGCACTTCATAACACTCTTTGTAGTTTTTGAATACCTCAAAAAATGAGAGAGTAGATAAGTATTCTGCTGTTTTGTCAAACTTTGCCTCCCTCAACTCTTTTCTAAGATCCCTTGACAAATCAGCAACCTTTCCTTTGTAGCCAAAGCAGTCTCCACAGTAAAGACTACAGTAAGCAATCAAATTTTTATCTTCCTTACCCATCTTTTCCTCCTCTATTTTAGCATTTGCCACCTAACCATTAAATATACGGAAATTTTTCGGTATAGTACTATAAATTACAGAAAAAATTCTGTATAATACAATTCCTCTTGCTCTTTTTATAGAAAATTGTCTTATACTATTTTTTAGTATAATATAAAATTTCAAAAAGTCAAAGTAAAAACTTCCGATATTTCGCTACCTTTGCGTCGGATTGTTTAACATATTGTATCAAAAACCTTTCATAAAAAGCCAATTTTAGACTTACTTTTGCAAAATTCCTTGACTTAAGGGTCGCAGGCTAAGTATTCTATAAAAAGATGAAGTTATCTACTGTAATAACAATCGTAATAGGGTATCTAGGCTGGGTAATAATTTCCTTCTTTATGTTAAACCGTATGGCCGATGAGATTAGACTTAAAGCACCTTCTCTTATAGATAAGCGCTGGAAAAGGATATTGTGGGTATTGAGCTGTTTCTTATTTGTGCCAATAGTAGTGGGAATTCCATATTTTGCAATAGATGCGGTAAAAGAGTTTATCTCTGAGGATAAAAAATAGAGGGTATGTATCTAGCTTCCTCACAATGCACAAAGTATAGTATCTTCCATTACTTAGTGCAAAAATAGATAGGGTTGTGTTTATCTGTTTAAAAATTCATCCACCTTTTAAGAAATTTTGAATTCTAAATTTTGAATTTTGAATTGAAAAAGGTTTAAGTTTTATAAAATTTTTTCCCTTTTAATTCAAAATTCAACATTCAAAATTCATAATTTTATAAAGTTTTCCTTAAGATTATCTAAACACATACATTTTGTAAAGCGTTATGGAATTAACTATAATTGCTGGTTAGAATTTAATCCTTCATACCACTCCATTTTAATATCTCCTTAAGACAAGCCTAAATTCTCTTCCTATAAGGCTTATTTCTGGCGAAGGCAGACCTGCCTTTTTCATTAGCCGAAACATTGTGGGAATGCCCAATCCAACATTATGCACCAATTTTAGCCTTAAAGCATGGACAAAGATGATAATGGGGAATCCCTGATTTAAACTCCCATTTAGAATCTTCGCCTATTTCTAATTGATCTTCTATCTCTTCTTTACCCATTTCTTTGGAAACAAGGAAATTTTTCCCTTTTTGAACATAAGAAGACCAAGCAAGATATCCTTTGTGGGATTAGCGGAGAAAAGATTGTATTTTAAAATAAGGCTTAATTCAAAGAGCCTCCCATTTTTTTTAATCTCCTGATTAAAGAGCTTATGAAAAAGAAAGACATTTTTTTCACCCGGCTTTACATTTTCCTCTTCTGAGATAAGCCTTAATCTATTCATAACCCCTGCCAAGTCTATTTCCTTTGGGCATCTAACACTACAGGTTTTGCAAAGGGCACAGAGCCAGATTGTCTTGCTTTTTAAGACAGGCTCTATTCTTTCAAGCTGGATAAATCTGATCAGCCTGTTTGGTGTGTAATCCATAAAGGAAGCAATCGGACACCCGGCACTACATTTCCCACACTGATAGCACTTTGCCAAATCCTTTTTTATAGATTCCATAGGTTACATCTTATAAAAAGATTAAAAGAAAGTCAATTGTTTTTGCTCTCTCATTAAAGAGGGGTTTTGCCAATAATTGAAATCATAGACTCTGCATATTTTAAAATGGGAGGAATTTTTTTATTTGTGGGATCATTAAGAATTGCCTTTTCGCAGGCAACCCTTGTTTTTTCAAAGAAAATTAAGGCATTTTTTATATCATGCTTTTGATAATAGATGTCAGAAAGGCTTATCAATGCCTCGGGATGCTCGGGATTAAACTCAAGGATTTTTTTATAGCAATACATAGCTTTATCAATATCTCCCTCCTTTTTATAGATAATGGCGAGGTTAAGGTATGGCTCAATAAATACAGGAATAAGCTCCAATGCATGCCTATATTCTTTAATCGCTAAATCCCTTTCCTTTTCATCTCCCGAGAAATATAAAAGGGTATGGAGACCTCCTAGGAGGTTATAAAAGAAACCATTGGTTGGTGTAATAGAAAGGGCTTTGTCTGCTGCTATAAATGCCCTATTTACCCATTCCCTTTGTTTTTCTTTTGTTTCGGCAAATTGTGCCTTCATAAATAAGGATTCGCAAAGGGTCTCATAGTAATATGGCTCCTTTGGATGCTTTTTTAAAGCCTCCTCTGCATATTGGATAGCATTATCAAATTGTCCCCTTTCTTTATAATGCACCGCATTTTTGAATAATACATCAGCTTTGTATATGGGGATAGTTAAAATGAGACAACAGACAACAGACAACAGACAACAGACAAACAAAATAATTCTGCCTGGGGAAAATTTTGGTTTTGCAAGAGGGAGTTTTTTCTTCTCCTGTTCCCTTAAGGCTAAACACAAAAGGGAGAGCAATATCCAGAATGTTGTGGTGTATGAGATCATTGAAAAATTGAATTGACATTGAACAAAATAGGCAATTAAAGAGGCAAGAAAGGATGCAGATAAAAGCCTATTTTTTATCCTTAAAGATAAAACTATAATGGTTATCCAGAGCCAGATATAGATAATAAGCCCAGGGATTCCCCTTGTAACACCCATATCAACCGTCTCATTGTGGCTCCTATCTGCCTTGACATTGTGTCCACCAACCACCTCAAGCTCTGCTTCCTCAAACTTTGCATAGGCAAGCCTCATTGCTTCAATCCCACAGCCGGTCAGGGGATAGGCAAGCATTGTTTTAAATCCAGCCTTCCAGAGGTATAACCTTTCAAGGGCTGTTCCCTGAAAAGCTATGCCCTGCTTGGAGACCTTAAATGTCCCTAAAATCCTTTGGATAGGTGATGTGGCTGGGTTTAAGGAAAGAATTAAAAAAGCAAAGAGGAGGATTCCTAAAATAGCCTTTACCTCAATCCTCTTTAATAACCCTTTTCCTGTTAGGATAAAAAACAAAGGCATACTTATAAAAAAGGCGAGGTATGCACCCCTTGTTCTTGTTAATAGAAGGCAGAAGACCATTATAATGAATGTAGAAATCCATAGCCTATTGCTTTGAAAGGAAAGGAAAAAGGAAAATGGAATACTCAAAACAAGATAGGCGGCTAGAAAATTTTGATTTCCAAAGAAACAAAGGGGATAGGTTCCGCTTAATCCCTCAAATATTCCCTTTATAGATGCGATTGTCCCAACAATAACAATTGTTTTAAGGAATCTATTTATCCTTAAAGGAGAAACAAAATTTGTCACCACAAAGAATAGAAAGATATAGCTCATAATAGCAATGAGACCCTCAAATCTTCTATATGTTCCTAAAAGGCTTTGCCAAGGAGATACAGAAAAAATGGTTGAAGTAATGCTTGAGATAAAAAATGCAATTACAGGGGGATAAAGGCCGATTCTTTTGAATGCAAAGGGATAAAAAATTATCCGAAAGGAGACAAAAGCAAGGAGAATAAGGCTTAAAAAGCGAAGAAGCAAAGCCTTTGAAAGGTCAAATGTAACATAGATGTTTGGATCATAAAACAAAGGGATGAGGATAAGAATTCCTAAAATAAGATATTCTATAACCTGGTCAACCCTTTTCACCCTTTAATCTTACAAAGAATGGATAAAAAAATCAATAATTTTATAAAAAGCTTTCCTTAAGATTAGCTAAATCCCTAACAAAAGTTCTGCCTTTAGAAAGCAATCAATCTCACCATCCATAACTCCCTTTATATTCCCTGTTTCTTCCCCTGTTCTATGGTCTTTTACCATGGTATATGGACAAAAAACATATGACCTTATCTGAGAGCCCCATCCAATGGCCTTTTTTTCTCCCCCTATTTTTTGTAAATCCTCTTGTCTTTTTTCTTCATAATATTCATATAGCCTTGAATATAAAACCTTTAAGGCATTTGCCTTGTTCTGATGCTGGGATCTTTCATTTTGAGAAGAAACAACAATACCGGTTGGTATATGGGTAATTCTTATGGCTGACTCTGTCTTTTGGACATGCTGTCCACCTGGTGCAGATGACCTAAATGTATCAATCTTTAAATCTTCATCCTTAATATCTACCTCAATTGGGTCTGTTATCTCTGGCATAACAAAAACAGAGGCAAATGATGTATGCCTTCTTTTATTTGCATCAAATGGCGATATTCTCACTAAGCGATGGATTCCCTTTTCTCCTTTAAGCCAGCCATAGGCATTCCTTCCTTCTATAATAAATACAACCGAGCTTATCCCTGTCTCATCCCCAGCAAGCAAGTCTAAAATCCTTGTTTTATAACCCTTTGTTTCTGCCCACCTAAGATACATCCTAAAGAGCATAGCTGCCCAATCGCAAGATTCTGTTCCACCTGCCCCTGGATGGATTGAGATAATCGCATTGTCCTTATCGTGCTTTCCAGAAAAGGCATATAAAAACTTAACCTCCTCAATTTCTCTTAAAAGATTATCCTTTTTCTTATTAAGCTCGTCTAATATCTCAGGGTCTTCTCCTAAGGAAAGCAAATCCTTTAACTCATCTTTTTCTTTTAAAACCTTAAGGTAGGGAGAGAGGAAATCCCTTAAATCTTTCAGCTCCTTTATTTTTTTGCCTGCATTAGGAGAATCCCAAAATGAAGAAAGGGTTTCTTCCTTCTCAAGGGTTTCTTTTCTTTTTATTTTTTCAATTAAGCCCTTTTCTATCTCCTCAACCTGCCTTTCTATTTTTCCTATTGCCCCAATTAGCTCTTTCATTGGATATGTTTATTTGTCTTAAAATTCATTTAAAACCCTCTACCTGATCTTATAAAAGAGCTAAACACATACCTCCTTATTTCCCTTTAAACGCCTCCCTTTTGCTATTTAATATTGCAATTGCAACAAGGATTAAGGAAATAACTATGGCAATTATTGTTCCCCCTTTAAAGAAAAATCCGCTTTTTCTTATAAGCCCATATTTCATGACCAAGCCTGCAATAAGTAAGGCTATGAGGTTCATCACCTTTATCAATGGATTTAAGGCAGGACCTGATGTATCCTTTAAGGGGTCTCCCACGGTATCACCAATAACGCCTGCTTTATGGCAATCAGAACCCTTTCCACCATAGTTTCCCTCCTCTATGAATTTCTTAGCATTGTCCCAGGCACCTCCAGAATTTGCCATAAATACAGCAAGCAATTGACCTGAAAGAATAATGCCAACCAGGTATCCACCCAATGCCTCTGCTCCAAAACTAAAGCCAATGATCACAGGAGCTAATACAGCAAGAAGACCAGGACCGATAAGCTCCTTTTGTGCGGCAGAGGTTGCAATATCAATACACTTTGCATACTCTGGTCTGCTTGTTCCCTCCATAATCCCAGGGATTTCATGGAATTGGCGTCTCACCTCCTCTACCATCTTTCCTGCTGCCCTTCCCACTGCTCTTACTAATAATGAGGAAAACAAAAATGGAATCCCTCCTCCAAAGAGAAACCCAACAAAGACAAGGGGAACATTTATCCTGATTCCTGTTTCTAAAAGGCCTGAAGAGCCAATATATGAGGAAAATAGAGAAATAGCGGCAATTGCAGCGGTTGCAATGGCAAATCCCTTTGTGGTAGCCTTGGTTGTATTTCCCACCGCATCAAGCCTATTTGTAATCTCCTCTGTCTTTCCCTCATGGCCTACCCCGGTCATCTCACCAATCCCATGTGCATTGTCTGTAACTGGGCCATAGGAATCCATAGATACAATAACCCCTGTTGTGGCAAGCATTCCCATACCACATAAAGATATGCCATATAGGGCAAAATTAACATCTCCTCCAAAGAGAAGCATTGAACCAACAATCGCAAGAGCAATAAGGAATATTGACCAGACAGAGGATTCTAACCCCACCGCAAATCCAGAGAGAATGGTTGTGGCAGGGCCTGCCTGGGTTGACCTTGCTATTTCTTGGACTGGAGATTGCTTGGTTGAGGTAAAATGCTCGGTAAGATATGAGATACAAATAGCCAGGACAAGACCAACAGCAACCGCAAATCCAAAACGAAGGTCACCTCTCATATAAACATAAGAGACAACAAGCGTTAAAAGGGCTGTAATAATAGCAGAGACAGTAAATGCCCTCTGAATTGGCCTCATTGCATCCTCATCCTCTGACTTTGCCTGAACCATGTATGTTCCAAGGATAGAGGTTAAAACACCAATTGCCCTGATGATCAGCGGAAATATGACACCAATAGCTCCAAATTGGGATGGTGGCAGAGCAATTGTTCCCAAGATCATTGCAGCAACCAAGGTAACCTCATAGGATTCAAATATATCGGCGGCCATTCCTGCACAATCACCCACATTGTCACCCACATTGTCTGCTATGGTTGCCGCATTCCTTGGGTCATCCTCGGGTATTCCCTTCTCAACCTTTCCCACCAGGTCTGCACCCACATCTGCTGCCTTTGTATAGATTCCTCCACCCACACGCATAAATAAAGCAAGGAGGCATCCGCCAAATCCAAAGCCAACCAGAACCTCATAGCACCTTTCTCTGTAGATTATGTAGATTATGGTTGCTCCAATGATTCCAAGTCCAACGCAGATCATCCCTGTAATTGAGCCTGTTCTAAAGCTTATCTTTAATGCCTTTCTTAATGATGAACGGGCAGCCTGGGTTGTCCTTACATTTCCTCTTACCGCAAGGCTCATTCCTATTCCACCAATTGAGGCAGAAAATATTGCTCCCATCAAAAAGGCAAGGCTTCTTCCTATTGAAATAAACCAATCAAAGCCTTGTGTTGCACTGGCTCCTGCCTCAGATGGAGGCGAGGTAAAGAGAAGGACAATGGTAAGGACAAAAATAAGCCCTGCTATGGTGGTAAATTGTCGCTTTAAATAGGCACCTGCTCCCTCCTGGATAGCACTTGCTACCCTTTTCATATCCTCTGTCCCCGTGTCTTCCTTTAAAATGGTATTTGCCAAATAAAAGGCATAAAGAAGAGCCAAAACCCCACTTCCCAATACAATCCAAAGAATTACATTTTCAAACATCTTTTTTCCTCCTAGTTTAATTTACATAAATATAACCAAAGACAAAAGAAATTGTCAATCAAAAATCCTTTGACTTGCCTATTTTCTCTTAATAAAATTTTAAAAATGAAAACCCTTGTGGTTATTCCAACATATAATGAAAGGGAAAATATAGAATCCCTGATTAAGGAGATATTGGCTCTAAAGATAGATGGCTTGGAGATATTGGTGGTGGATGATAATTCTCCTGATAAAACAGGTGAGATTGTAGATGAATTAAGCTGTAATTTAAAGGAAGTAAAGGTAATCCATCGATATTCTGAAAGGGGAAGGGGTCTGGCAGGGATAGAGGGGTTTAAGTATGGAATAGAAAATGGATATGATTATATAATGGAGATGGATGGCGATTTTTCGCATAATCCAAAATATATCCCAGATTTTTTAAAGGCGATAGAGAATTGCGATGTTGTTATCGGCTCTCGCTATGTTCCAGCGGGTGGTGAATATAAAAGGCATCTTATAAGAAGGATAATTAGCAGAATGGCAAATTTTTTCTTGAAATACCTTTTGGAATTTAAGGTTTCTGATTGCTCATCGGGATTTCGTTTGTTTAAAAGAAAATGCCTTGAAGAAATAGACATATGCCATCTTTCCTCAAAAGGCCCTTGGATTTTAACAGAAATCCTTTATAAGTGTCATCAAAGAGGCTATAAAATTAAGGAAATTCCGATTATTTTTAAAGAGCGTGTGCTTGGCAAATCAAAACTTAAAGGAGAGATTCTTCTTTATAGCTTTTACTTTGCGGCTAAATTAAGGATTTTATCGCATAAAAGACATCCTCTGGCTTTATAAGCTCCATGCAATTTAAAGAGACATTGCAATCATTTTTGTAGCAACAGAAACAATCTATCTCTGAATGTAGCTTTTTGCCCTTATTGTATAAATCAATTTCGTTATGCGAGGTTGGACCAAATAGGGCAACAATTTTTTTCTCTAAGGCAATTGCTATATGAAGAGCAAGGGTATCTCCTGTTACAACAATATCACAAAGAGAGATCAATGCCCCAAATTCCCTTATTGTATTATCGCAGCCTGTATCAAGAACATTAGGGCATATCCCTTTTATCTGCCTATTTCTCTCTATTTCTTTTGGTCCACCCAAAAGGAGGATTTTTGAATTTTCTATATTTTTCTCAATAAGCTTGATAAGACCAATAAAACCCTCTCTTGTCCATTTTTTATTCTTCCATCTTCCTCCTGCTCCTGTATTTAAGCCAATAATTAAACCAGAAAGGTTATTCCTCTTGGAAAAATCAGAGGCAAATTTTTTCTCTTTTTCATCCAATTTAAAGATAATTTCATAAGAAGATGGCTTTAATCTACAAATATTCAATATAATCTCCTGATATGTCCTTTTATTTTTTCTTTTTACATCATCAAAAAGCCCCATCTCATACCATTCCCTTGCCTCCTCATTAAATGGATAGACAAAGCCTTTGCTATCGTATCCAAACCCCAATTTTTCCTTTGCATCAACCAATGTGGCGATTTGGGAACCCAAAAAAGATGCATCAAGGCTTAAGACAAGATCGTATTTTTGTAATTGAATTTGCAAATAGCTTTCAGCCGATGCAGACAAAAGACAATCAACATAAGGGTTATTCTTAAATAGCTCCAAAGAATTATCTTTTGTTATCCAGGTGATATAAGAATCTGGGTATTTCTCTTTTAGCCCTTGTAGAATCCCTGTTGTCCTTAAGACATCGCCTGGAGCATCTAGCTTAATTACCAATATCTTAAATCTTATGGGAGAATAATGTCTACAGGTATCACATTGAATCCCTTGTTCTTTATGGAAGGAACAAGGGATGATACCCTTAAAATAGCGACAATCTTGGCGGATTTTATAGTTCATTCACATCAAAAACAGGCCCATCCTTGCATACCCTTTTATAGCCATTTTTTGTTTTATAAGCACAAGCAAGGCAGGCACCAACGCCGCAGGCAAGAATGGTTTCCAGAGAAATTTGACAAGAAATATCCTTTTCTTTTGCAATTCTTACAACACTATCAAGCATTTCTTGTGGACCACAGGCATATAGAGTTATTGAGTTTATGGAGTTTATTGAGTTTTCTAAAAGGTTAGTAATAAAGCCATGATAACCTAAACTTCCATCCTCAGTTGAAACCATAGGCTCAATTCCAATCTCTCTAAAATCATCCATACATAAAAGAGAATCCTTTGTCTTTGCACCAATAAAAACCTTGGGATTCTTACATCTTATGCTAAGCTCAAAAAGGGGGGCAATCCCAATCCCTCCTCCTACAATAAGGGCATCTTCCTCCATAATCTTAAACCCATTTCCACAAGGGCCTAGTATATCTAAAATATCGCCCTTTTTAAGATGGCTTAAAAATTCTGTTCCTTCCCCCTTTTTTTCAAAAAGGATTTCAAATCCGTTTTCTAGTTTTCTGTGGAGGCTAAATGGCCTTCTCAATCTAAAGGTATTGTCGTTTGCACATCTGATATGAAAGAATTGACCCGGGCTTGCTTCTACATCTGCCAAAATAGCTATTTTGAAATAGGAAGGTGCAATCTCTTTGCAGAACTTAACCTCTGCCTTGAATAATTTCATTTTTGCATTTTAATAAATTTTATACCTCAATTTTTGACTTTTGCATTTTGAATTTTCTTTGTCCCCAACGGGATTTGAACTTCGGATTTTTTAAGTCTCTTCAGTCGCTTCGCTCCTTCAGAGTCTAACAAAATCTCTTGTTCTAAGGCCTCGCTCACTTCATCACCCACAGGGTGCGTTCGCTTAAGCTTCAAATCCCTTTTTTTAATTGGCCTTTCAATTTTTCCTGTCCCCAACGGGATTTGAACCCGTGCTACGGGCTTGAAAGGCCCGTGACCTAACCGCTAGTCGATGGGGACATTACAATTTCGAATTTACAATGAATTTTCTTTATTTATCCCTATATTATACCAAAGATGCCAAAAAAAGAAAATGTTGATAATAGACATAATCTTAAAATTGGGGTATAATCCTTCTTATGATAAAGAAAAATGGATTTTAAAACATTTAAACGCATACTAAAGCATCTTCCATATTATAGAATTTCCTGTTGGCTTATCGACCATATAGCTATCTTTGTCCTCTCATTCACCGCCTTTGCTATTCCCCTTTACTACGATTATTCCATAAACAACATCTATGTCCTTCCCAAGGTTGTCTTAATGAGGCATCTTACCATTATTCTTCTTGGCCTTTTTTTCTTTCGCACACTAATCCTTAAAAAGAGAATAGAAAAACCAGCCATTTTTCTTCCCATTATTGCCTTTGCAATTTGTTCGTCCATTGCTACAACCCAATCTCTAAATCCCTTTGTAAGCCTTTTTGGTTGCTATTCAAGGTATGAAGGCTTGACATCATTATTGAATTACATTATTTTATTCTATCTTGCCTTTTTCTTTATCAAAAAAGGCTATCAAGCAAGGATATTCTTTACATCTTGTGTTCTCTCTGGATTGCTCTCAGGGGGATACGGCTTTCTTCAACACTTTGATAAAGACCCAAACTGGCTGGTTGAAATGGGTGAATCATCCACTTTTGGGAATAAAAATTTTCTCTCTGCATACCTTGTCTTGCTTTGCCCTTTAAGCTTTTCATTATTTCTTTTAAGCTGGGATGATAAAATAAAAAAGAAGAGAAAAGCAATAATAAAAATTCTATTTAATATGGGAAAATTCCTTCAAGCCTCTTTCTTTTTCTTATCCTTTCTATTCTTTATTGTCACTATTATTATCATTAGAACCCGTGGTGCCTGGCTCGGTCTTTTGGGAGAAGGGGTTTTATTCCTTGTCCTGCTTGGAAAAAACCTTTTTAAAAAAAGGTATCTCTATATCCTTATCCTCTTGGTTATCTCCATCATTCCACTCTTTTTCTTTAAAGAGACATCTCCTATTGGGAGAATTAAGGGAACATTTAAGGTCAAGAAGGGAGTAGAGCTTACCGGCTCTGCCCTTGTTAGAATCTATATCTGGAAGTCAACCCTTAACCTTATCCTTCATCATCCCCTTGGGGTTGGTCCCGATAGCCTGAAGTTTACTATACCTTTGTATCTCTTGCCAGATTATTGGACAATTGAAGGTGGTGTGCTTGATAAGGCACATAATATAATCTTGGAAATAGCAGCAACCACAGGCTGGCTTGGGATTTTGTCCTATACATCGCTATGGATTAGCCTCTTTATCTTTGGGGTAAAAAACAGGAAAAACATCCTTACGATTGCTGTTCTTTCATCATCCATTGGCTATCTTATTCAGAACCTCTTTAACTTTGACCTTATTACATATACATTTTTATTCTGGTCTGGAATGGGCGTGTTATTTGGGATAAATAGGGAGAAGGAAAAGCTATCAGCTACGAGCTTCAAGCTATCAGGTATCAGGATAATTCTATTTATTCCCTTTGTTTTTCTTCTTCTTTTCCTCTGGAAGGTTTCAAATATCCAGATTGAGGCAGATAAGGTATTTGCCCAAGCAAGAAATTATGAGGCAGCAGGCGATTTACATGGCTCAATATCTCTATATGAAAAGGCATTATCTCTTCTTCCCTACGAGGAGACATATTTCAGGTTTCTTATTCCACAATATAAAAATAAGATAGAAAAAACAGAGGATAAAGAAATAATTAAAAAAATAATCTTAAGGATTGAAGATGCAGCAAGGTATGACCCAAACAATACATCATACTATGATACATTAGCAATTGCATATCAGAAGCTTTATCAACTTGGAGATAAGGATGGGTTAAAGAAGGGAGAGGAATCTTTAAAAAGGGGTGTTAAACAAAACCCAAATTCTCCTGAAACCTGGACAAACCTTGGTGTATTTTACTCTGAAAGGGGAAGGATAAAGGATGCAATAAAGACATACACTGAGGCATTGAAGTATCAAAAAGAGGGTGTAAGAGGAAGGGTTCTTACCTTAAATAACCTAGGTGAGGCATACTTTAGGGACAATCAGCTAGATAGGGCAATCTGGGCATTAAAAGAATCCCTTAAGACAAAAAATGATCAAGCAGAAATTTATCACTACCTTGCCCTTGTTTATTTCAAAAAGGAGGATTATAAAAACTCTGCCAAAGAATGCCAGAAGGCGGTCAATTTCTCTCCAGATAATGTCTCCTGGCTAAATGACTTGGGTTCTGCATATTACAAGGCAGGGGATTTAAAAAGGGCAAAAGGGGCATTCAAAAAAGCCCTCTTGCTTGATCCCTCCAATGAATATGCAAAAAGGGTCCTTTCGGTAATAAAATAGTTATGAAGAAGGGTTTTGGCTTGTAAATAGCCTGGGCTTAAGACCTATGTAAGTGGCAATGTCTCGGAACTTGGACAACAATTGGAAGCAAAGATAGATTTAATCCTTCCTTAATTTAAGCTTGCCTTTTTGATTAAGGCGATATATAATGGGGTTTATGAAAAGCAAAGATGAGCGGTTAATTCCTTTTAAAACAATAGATTATTTATTCGGTCTTCTTGTTTTCTTTGTTTCTTTCGGGGTTTACCTAAAAACAGTTGCTTCCACAATTACCTTTGGAGATTCAGGAGATTTTATATCATCAGGCTATACATTAGGGCTTCCACATCCCACAGGCTATCCTACATATATTCTTTTATCCCATCTTATTACTTATTTACCCATAGCCAATATCGCCTTTCGGATAAATCTTCTTTCCTCTCTTTTTGCCTCCCTGTGTTGTATGTTGATGTATTTTATAACAAAAAGGATTACCTTTAGTCTTAAAGAGAAGGATAATATAAACTCTGTTATTTCTGGAATAAGTGCTTCACTTCTCTTTGCTTTTTCTCCCGTTTTTTGGTCTCAAGGGCTTATTGCTGAGGTTTATACCCTCCATATTTTCCTTCTCTCTGCAATTATCCTTGCTCTTCTTGAAAGCCGTATCCTTCTTTCCTCTTTTCTCTTTGCTCTCTCATTAACTAATCATCTTACCTCTGTTCTTATATTTCCTGCTGTTGTTTACTGGCTTATTTTTAAAAGAAAACCTCTTTCTTTCAAAAAAATAGCCCTAATGCTTATTTTCTTTTCTTTAGGATTGCTTCCCTATCTTTATCTTCCCATCCGCTCATTAACTCATCCCGTTCTTGATTGGGCTAATCCAACCTCTTTAGAAAGATTTATTTACTATGTAGGAGGCAAACAGTATGCCTATCTTTTGTCGAATCAAAACATTCTTAACAATTTTTTCAATTGGTTTTCTTTTTTAAAAGATCAATTTTCTATTTATTTAATCCCTTTAGCCCTTATTGGAATTATTTTTCTTTTTAAAAAAAGCCTTAAACTATCTCTATTTTTTCTATGCCTTTTCCTCACCAACTTTATCTTTTCTATAACTTACCAAACAGGAATTGATCAAGAAACCTATTATCTTCCTTCCTTTTGTATTTGGGTTTTATGGCTCATCGTGAATTATGGTGCATGAGGATAGGGATAGGGTTTAAAGACACCGATAGAGGAACAACCTTGAATAATTTTTAGTTTCATATACTCCTTATCCCTATAACCATAAGCCCTTCTAATAAT
>JBFLYE010000029.1 GCA_040756715.1 bacterium | reverse complement strand
TCCAAATATGTCAAGGGATTTTTTGATAGTCGGCACTACAAAACTTAGGATAATATATGTATTATGGGGCAATTACTTGAGGTTTTGATATGGAGAGAAAATTTTTGGCGAAAATGACTTGACAAAAAGATAAATTGTGGTTATAATGATAATTGAAATTGATTTTTAATTGCAATTGGTGATAAAATGATGACCAAAGAAAAGATATTTAAAGACTATTTGAGACAAAAGGGGTTGAAGTTTACCCCTGAAAGAGAGGTTGTTTTGGAGGAGGTGTTCTCTACCCATAAACATTTTGATGTAGACGAGCTTTATGATCGTTTGCGTAAGCGAGACGAACGTATCTCAAGGGCTACTATCTATAGAACCCTTCCTTTATTAGTTGAAAGTAATCTGGTTAAAGAGGCATTTCGTTGCCAGGGTAGGGCGAGTTATGAACATACCTTTGGACATGACCATCATGACCACCTGCTCTGTATAGGATGTGGTAAGATCATTGAATTTAAAGATGAGCAGATTGAAAGATTGCAAGATGAAATTTGCAAAAGATATGGATTTAACCCTGTAGAACATAGGTTAGGCATTAGAGGGTATTGTAAGGCGTGCTCTGGGAGTTCTAAAGAGAGGAGGTGAGAATTTTTTTAAAACATAATTGCAATTGCGTCTCAATTAAATAAGGTATTAGAAAAATGGATGAGTTAAGACCTGTACCGTTGACCATGATTGCACCATATACAAAGGCCAAAATTGTATCCTTAGATATCGACAGGGATATCAGGGAAGATCTTTTGTATATAAAGAAGGACTTAGAGCATATACATAATGATTTGCAGAATATGAGAGAAGAGATAGGCGAGCAGATAGATCGTTCAATCCATCAGGAGATGATCACCCATATAGAGGGTCTACACAGCCAGATCCATGATCTTCTGCGACATGTAGCCCATATTGAGAGAGAGCATGGAGATCGCCTGATCAATATGGGTCTTGGGATAGGCTCAATTGTGGAGGTGCTTAATGTGAGTAGGGGTGGACCTCTATTGTTGGCTATCAAGGAGACCCGTTTGATGGTCGGTTTTAACATGGCCAGGAAGATTATGGTTATCCCATTATTTGCCAGACGAGGTCCACACAGATACAGAAGGGGGTGGTCAATTGGCTCTCTTTTTAATGGGAGGAAAAGATGAGGTTAAATGAGCTAAGACCTGGTCAGGAATGCAGAATTATAGAAGTGCATTTAGAAGGCGCCACAGGACAGCGATTTTCCGATATGGGGTTTATTCCTGGAACAAAGGTGAAGGTTATCCGCAATGCACCTTTAGTGGACCCAGTCGACCTTTTGATAAGAGGGAATCATGTAAGTATACGCCATTCTGAGGCAAGTGGTGTGGAGGTAACTCTGTTATGAAAAAGATATTAGTAGCCTGTGCCGGCCAGCCCAATTCAGGCAAATCTACCATCTTCAATCTGCTTACTGGAGCAAGGCAGCATGTGGCCAACTATCCAGGGGTAACCATAGAGAAGAAGACAGGCGAATATAGATTTGGGCAAGACAGAATAGAGATAGTTGACCTTCCAGGCACCTATAGCCTCACATCTTACAGCTTAGAGGAGAGGGTGGCAAGGGATTTTCTTCTCCATGAAGCCCCTGATCTTATAGTTGATGTAGTAGACGCCTCCAACTTAGAGCGCAGCCTCTATCTGGTCTTCCAGTTGGCCGAGATGGGTATACCCTTAGTTATTGATTTGAATATGATGGATGTGGTAGAGAGAAGGGGTTTTAAGATCAATGTAAGAAGGCTTTCTGAGAGGATAGGAGCGACTGTCGTCTCTACAGTTGGAAATAGAGGAAAGGGAAAGAAGCCTCTTAAAGAGGCTATATATACCTCTGCCAAAGAGAAGAAATCTTCCATCTTGTTAAACTATGGAGAGTTAGAACCAGGGATTGCCCAGATAGAAAGCCAGTTGCAAAAAGACTCAGGGATTAAAGAAAGCCGGTATCCTACAAGATGGCTGGCAGTAAAGCTTGTGGAGGGTGATTCAGAGGCAAAGAAGGTAGTTTCCGAACATGCCAAGCATGCAGATACTATCTTGATGAGGATTGAAGATGAGAGAAAGCAGTTTGTATCGTACCACAAAAAAGAGCCAGAGAAGGCTATTGCCCAGATACGCTATCAGAAGGCAGAAGAGATTGTAGCAGATTGTATTACCTATGAAGGGGTATCTGAAAGGAGACTGACAGATAGGATTGACCAGATTGTCTGCAATAGATTCCTTGGCCCAATCATTCTGGCTGCAACCATCTATCTATTGTATGAACTGGCCATAGTTAAGGGATATGAACTGACCAACTATACCTGGCCTCTATTGGCATATTTTAGAGACCTTATAGCCTCAGCCCTCCCCTATGAGGGATTTGTCTTTGACCCCTTTCTTAGGTCAATGCCATTGGGGGTGTTCGATGGGATCATAGCAGTCCTGAACTACATACCCATCTTCCTGATCCTCTTTGCCCTTATAGCCATCTTGGAGGATACAGGCTATATAGCCCGGATGGCATTTATCTTAGATAGAATCTTTAGGAATTTTGGCCTGCACGGACAGTCTATCCTCCCTTTGGTCTTAGGTGGGCTATATGTAGGTGGATGTGCTATACCCGGATGTATGGCCTGCCGCGGTATAAAGGATGAAAGGGCCCGACTGGCAACCATATTAGTTGTCCCTCTTATGAACTGCCTGGCCAAGATTCCTCTATATGTCCTCCTTATAGGAATATTCTTTGCTGGCCAAAAGGGTCTTTATATGTTCCTTATTGCTACGATCACCATCATCATAGCCCTATCTGTGGCTAAGCTCCTATCCCTTACCATACTTAGAAAAAAAGAGACTGCACCCTTTGTCTTAGAGATGCCCACCTATCATCTGCCTACGATTGGCAATGTCTTGCGCCGTTCTGTAGAGCGAACCTGGCTCTTTGTGAGGAAGGTTATGACCATTGTCATTGCAGTGATGGTTCTTGTCTATCTGCTTGTCTCCTTTCCTTCATTGAATCCAGAAAGGAAGGCAGATTACACCAACCAGGCCAATCAACTAATTGCTTCCTTCTTTGATGAGATTGGGAGGGATAATCCATATGCCAGGGTTTTGGCCGGCCATGGATTGATGGAGTTTGTCAGGTATCTTGGGGATTATAAGAAGGCAAAGATAGCAGCCAAAGGAAAGATGGAGAAGGTAAACCAAAGCTTTTTGGAGAAAAATCCCGAATTTGCAAAGATAGTCAATAAGGGAAAGATAAAGATAACCAACCCAGAGAGGTTCAAGGCATGGTTTTTTGCCTATAAAAAGGATAAGGAAAGGTTTTTGGCTACCTATGCCCGATTGAGCAAAGAAAATAGAAAGAGGCTTAAGGTGGCATTTTATCAAAAATGGGATCGGATAAACCATAAATACTTTTCTCTGGTAAGGACAGGAGATGTTATCCTTGAGAAGGATGAGCTTATAGATTCTGAGGCAAAAATGGTTTATAAGGCATACGGGAAGCTGGAAAAAGAGAGGAAGGCCTTAAGAGGAGAGAGAAAGGAGGAGGTAATCGCCTCAAGCTATCTGGGAAGAGCAGGTAAGTTTATAGAGCCAGTCACCAAGTTTGCAGGGTTCAACTGGAGGGTAAATATTGCTTTATTAAGCTCCTTTGCCGCCAAGGAGAGTAGCGTAGCAACCCTGGGAAGTATCTATGAGCCCGCACCAGAGGCAAGGAGGGAAAGGCTTGAGGAGAGGATAAAAGAAAAAGAGAAGGGCTGGACACCACTTCATGCCGCCTCTCTGATGTTCTTTATGGCGATGTATCCTCCCTGCATCCCCACACTGATTATGATCAAGTTAGAGGCTGGGATGAGCTGGATGCTCTTTGCAGCCATCTACCCTGTTATCTTAGGGTTTATAATAGCAGTCATTCTATTCTCCGGAGGCACTCTCCTGGGCCTTTCAGGCCTTCAGGCTTCAATTTACTTTTATATCTTGGCCATAGCGGTTATGGTAGTGATGGGTTTTATTAAAAGAAAACCGATGGGTTAATCTTATTTTTTTACTTGTTTATTGCGAATGAATCTTGATTGCAGTGAGGGTAAAGGAAACCCTGTGCCCAATGTAGAAATAGAGGTTGAGTATATCAACTATGAGGTTGATATGAAAGGCAACAAGTTCACCGGGAAACCCAAGATAGCCAAAGAAGGCCATGGTGCTGCGGTGATACTGGCCAACAAGGATGGTGAATTCTCCTTTGTCCCACCAAAGGCAGGATACTGGGGTTTTGCCGCCTTAGGTGCTGGTGGAGAAAAGACCTACAAAGGCAAAGAGCTCTCAGAGGACGCCGTCCTCTGGATTGAGGCTATTGAGATAGAATAGCCTCTGATTAACATGAAGGAGGATAATTGATGAAGAGATTGATTACATTGAGCATAATAACCTGGTTGACTGCTGCTCCCTTATGGGCAGAGGTCAATAATTGGCCATAGAATTCTAAAAAGGAGGCAAACAATGGGGTTATTAAAAGAGGATGTCCTGCATGTGAAGAAGGACTTGGATCATATCCACGATGATTTAGAGCATATGGAAAGGGACTTGGGTGAACATAAGGATTGCAAGGCCTATCAGGATATGGTCGGCCATGTAAGGGATCTTACTGGCCATGTGGATGATCTCTTGGCACATGTGGGCCATATTGAGAGCGAACATGAAGGGTAGAATCTCAGGGCACTAAAAGTTTGTAAGATTGGCAGCAGCAAACCAGAGGAAGGTGAGAGCGAAACAGACTATGCCGCGCCAAATTAGCCATAGAGTTTTAGTAGTGTGGCTTCTAGGGATTCAGCAATGAAGCTTCATAATTTTGAAAAGAGCTTTATGAATAACCCAAGAGAGAAAAAGATTTCAAAATCAAGAGAGGGGGTGATGCTTATGAAAAAATAAGTGACCATACAAGTGGAGCATCTAAATTAATGTAAAATAAAAACTAAAAATGGATATGATACAAGTTTTTATTGGAGCTTTAGCTTTAAGCATGGTTCATGCCATAATACCTGACCATTGGATTCCTCTGATTATGATTTCAAGAACAGAGAAATGGTCAAGGATAGAGACATCATGGATTACAGGGATCATAGCGATTCCTCATATAATCAGCACTATCCTGATCGGAATTATCATCGGCATAATCGGCTACAAACTTTCTTCTTCTAATGAATTTGTAATGAGGATTGCGGCTCCTTTAATTCTGGTTGCGATAGGGGTTATTTACGCGTATCTGGGTTTTAGAGGCACGGGGCAGCACCATCATCAAAATGCTATAAAAATCAATGCACTTGCGAAGAAATCAAAACTGGCCATCATATTACCTCTGGCTACAGCACTTTTTTCGCCATGCGTTCCAATTGGCTCCTACTTTTTTGTAGCAGGAGCCAAAGGCTGGTTCGGCATTGCCATGGTTTCCGCCATCTATCTTATTGTGACTATACTGGGGATGGTTTTAATGGTAAATTTGGGTTTAAAAGGAATAGAGAAAATAAAATGGCATTTCTTAGAGCGTCATGAAAAACTTATCACAGGAATAATATTGATTGCTTTAGGGGTGTTGATTTATTTCATAGAAATATGAATACAGGGCAAAAAAGAAAAAATAGACCAGGAGTTATAAAAATAATGAGTAATCGCAGAGTAAATTCTGTATGTGATAATGAATGCCCTGCTTGGCCATAGAGTTTTAGCACTGGAGTTAACCAATGAAACTCCACAAGATCGAAAAGATATTTATGAATAACCCCATAAGGGTTTGGATTCAAAGGAAGGTTGAATGCCCAATTATGTTTGAGGGGCTTAATCTTCCTAAGGAACTGGTATGCCTTGAGATAGGCTGTGGAAGAGGAGTGGGTCTTTTGCTTATAAACCAACACTTCAAATGCAAGAAGGTGGTGGGGATAGATTGTGACCCAGAGATGATAGAGCAAGCAAAAGAATATTATAGTAATCCCCCAAGATGGGCAAAGGATATTAGAAAGGACAATATTGACCTTAGGGTAGGCGATGCCTCAAATATGGAATTTCCTGATCACTGCTTTGATTGTGTATTCTCCTTTGGGGTATTCCATCATATCAAGGATTGGCAGAAGGCCATCTCTGAGGTCTACAGAGTATTGAAGCCTGAAGGGTATTTCTCATTTGAGGAATTTTTCTTAGAGAATATGATTTGGAAGATCAATTTCCAAGTTTCAAAAAGGTTTTTTGGTCATGCCCCATACATCCTTCTTCAAGAGAAAGAATTCAGGGATTGTTTGAAAAAGTTGGGATTCTTGTTTTTAAGCTACAAGAAAGAGCGGATACCCATGAGTCATTGCCATGCGATAATGAGAAAAGGAGGATAAGGAAATGACCAGATGGGGAATAGGACCTAAATTTACAATGATATCGGTTACTTATGGAATCATAATTCTTATTGTACATCTCATTTATCTTCCTTCACTCACATTTGAGATAATATCTAAGGCTGTAAATATTATCCTGGGTATAACCCTTATCATTATAGGAATCCCTATCTTTTTGATTCCTGCACTCACAATTGGCAAATATTTTTATGAGGGAAGATTATGTACAACAGGGATCTATTCTTTCATCCGACATCCTATTTATGCATCATGGATAGTGTTTTTTGCTCCAGGAATAGTTTTATAGTATCTTCCATTACTTAGTGCAAAAATAGATAGGGTTGTGTTTATCTGTTTAAAAATTCATCCACCTTTTAAGAAATTTTGAATTCTAAATTTTGAATTTTGAATTGAAGGTTTAAGTTTTA
>JBFLYE010000028.1 GCA_040756715.1 bacterium | reverse complement strand
TCATAGATAGCAAATCCAAAAGAAATGTTTTTATTAAAATTATGCAATATTCCAATATCGACACCAACCTTAGATTGTTTTTTCCCAAGCTCGCTAAATTTTGCACCCCCGATTTCTATTCCACAGCTTCTCATCAAACTTGATGCGTATCTTCTTATATTAACGCCGAATGATGTCTTTTTAAGCATACCCTGTCCATAACCACCAATTGTAAAGATGGCAATATCGTTATCTAAGGCTAAATGTGGCTCATTGTCATCCTTTTTCCCATCTTTATCCAGGTCAACATATCCCTCCCAATCAACCCTATGGATATAGCCTCCACCCATTCCTCCCTCTTTCATTTCATTGGACATTGCAATCCATTCCTTAAAATTCATACTATCCCTGTTATTCAAAACCCTCATTGAGGTTGCTTCCATAGCCTTTATATTGGCAATCCCTGCTGGATTGTAGAAAATGCTATGGATATCATCAGCTACAGCAACAAAGGCATTTCCCATAGAAAGGGGTCTTGCCCCTATCGCCCACAAATGAAAAGAAAAAATAGCTACAAACAAAATAATCTTCTTCATCATCTTTATTTTACATTTTTTTTTATTCTATGTCAAACAAAATCAATTATTAACTCCCTAAACATTGAAATCTTAATTTAGGTTGTTATATAATTTTAATTTTATGCAGATTGGAATAGATATTGGTGCCACAAAGGCAAGGATAGGAGAAATAGAGGAAGGAAAAGTAATAAGAGCCTTTGAGGAAAAAACAGAAAAAGGAGATATCGCAAACCAGATTATAAAGCTTATAAATAGATTTGATCTATTAAAGGCAGATGGAATAGGCATAGGCATAGCTGGGCAGATAAAAAATGGAGTTGTTATTTCCTCACCAAACATAGGGATAAAGAACCTTAACCTTTATAAAATTCTAAAGGAAAATTTTAATCTTCCATTTATCATCGAAAATGATTCTAATTGTCAAACAATGGGAGAATATATTTATGGAGCAGGAAAGGGAAGAAAAAATATAATTGGAATATTTATAGGAACAGGGATTGGTGGGGGAATAATTATAGATGGAAAACTTATTAAAGGCTCTGAAATTGGACACATCGTAATCGATATAAATGGTGCAAAATGTGGATGTGGAAGAATGGGTTGTTTTGAGGCATTAGCATCTGGAATTGCCCTTAAAAGGTATACAAAAGAGGCTGGTTTTAAAGATGGTTCTGCCTCTTTTATTGCAAAAGAGGCAAAATCTGGAGAAAAAAAGGCACAGGATATAATCAGAAGGCTTGGAGTTCTCATTGGAATTGGAACAACAAACCTTATAAATATTTTAAACCCTGAAGCTGTAATTTTGGGAGGTGGTGTAATTGAGGGATTGCCAGAGCTTGTGGACATTGTAAGGCAATTTGTCAAAAAAGAGGCATTGTTTCCTTGTATTATTAAAAAGGCAGAACTAGGGAATGATTCTGGAATAATTGGTTCAGGTTTCCTTGCAAAGAATTGTTTAAACCTCCCGATAAATTTAAATTGCAAAAAATTTGGATTTTTATTATAATTTGACAAATTTATTTAAGGAGGAAAAAAATGAAATCAGACATTGAGATTGCCCAAGAATGCAAGATGAGGCCAATCATTGATGTGGCGAAGGATTTGGGGTTAGAAGGGGATGACCTTGAGCTTTATGGAAAATACAAGGCAAAGGTAAGCTTAAAGGTAATTGAGAAATTCAAAGATAGGCCCCAGGCAAAATACATTGATGTTACCGCCATAACCCCCACCCCATTAGGAGAGGGAAAGACAACCACAACCGTAGGTCTGGGAATGGCTTTAAATAAAATCGGCAAGAAGGCGGTAATTGCCATAAGGCAGCCGTCTTTAGGCCCGGTATTCGGGATAAAGGGAGGGGCGGCCGGTGGTGGATATTCCCAAATAGTTCCTATGGAGGACTTTAACCTCCATTTAACCGGTGATACCCATGCGGTTTCTGTTGCCCATAACCTTCTGGCCGCATTTGTTGATACAAGCATTTTGCTAGGAAATCCTTGTAATATTGATCCCTTATCGATTACCTTTAGAAGGGTGGTGGATGTTTCCGATCGGGCATTGAGGAATATCATTATTGGCTTGGGTGGAAGGGAAAATGGTATTCCCAGAGAAACTGGTTTTGACATCTCAGTTGCCTCAGAGGTTATGGCAATCTTAGCTTTAACCACCTCTCTTAAGGATTTAAGAGAAAGGCTTTCTCGGATTGTGGTTGGAACAACCTATGAGGGAAAGCCAGTAACCGCCGAAGACCTAAAATGTGCGGGAGCAATGACCGTTCTTCTAAAGGATGCAATAAAGCCAAACCTGATGCAGACATTAGAGGGAACACCAGCCTTTGTCCATGCTGGGCCATTTGCCAATATCGCCCATGGGAATTCATCTATTCTGGCGGATCTGGTTGCCACAAAGATCTCTGACTATGTGATTACCGAAAGTGGCTTTGGTGCTGATTGTGGGGCGGAGAAATTCCTGAATATAAAATGCAGGGCTTCAGGACTTGTTCCCGATTGCATTGTTATCGTTGCCACGATTAGGGCATTAAAGATGCATTCGGGAAGATTCAATGTTGTCCCAGGAAAGCCATTAGACCCAAGGCTTACCTCAGAAGACCTTGATTCCTTGGAAAAGGGCTGTTGCAATTTGGAAAAGCACATTGAGAATATGAGGCTACATGGCCTTCCTGCAATTGTGGCAATAAACATATTTGAAAATGATACCGATAGAGAAATTGAGCTGACAAGAAAACTTGCCAAGGAATACGGAGCAATGGATGCCATTCCCTGCACACATTTCAAGGATGGTGGAAAAGGTGCCATTGAATTAGCAAACAAGGTAGTTGAGGCTTGTAAGGAAAAACCCAATTTTAAATTCCTCTATCCCCTTGATCTATCAATCAAGGAAAAGATAGAAACCATAGCGACAAAGGTATACGGAGCAGAGAAGGTTTCCTATGAACCATTGGCTGAAAAGAAGATAAAGCTCTATAGCGAAAAGGGCTATGCCAATCTTCCTATTTGTATGGCAAAGACCCATCTATCTCTATCCCATGACCCAAATCTTAAGGGAAGACCGAGGGGATTTACCCTTCCTGTAAGGGATGTAAATCTCTCTGCGGGTGCAGGATTCCTCTATCCCCTCTGCGGAGCAATGCGAACAATGCCAGGCCTTCCCACAATTCCTGCAGGAACAAAGGTTGATATTGATGAAAATGGAAGGGTGGTTGGGTTGTTTTAAAAAAATGAAAAATATAGAAAAAGCCATTGAATCTACAGCAACGATTGATGCACAACAGAGGCTTGTTTTAGACGAGCCATTACCGGTTGTTGAAACAACAAGGGTTCGGGTGATTATCTTATTCCCCAAAGAGACTGACAGAGACGAAAAGGAATGGCTTCGGGCAGCAAGCTATTCCCCAAAGAGACTGACAGAGACGAAAAGGAATGGCTTCGGGCAGCAAGCAAAAACCCCGCCTTCGAGTTTCTAAAAGAACCGGAAGAAGATATTTATACACTCAAGGACGGGAAGCCATTTTATGATTAGGGGTAAAGTGGTTTTGGTTCCTTTTCCATTTGATGATCTTTCGGGGACTAAAGTGCGACCAGCCGTATGTTTAACCGAGCCTATTGGAACACATCGCCATGTTATCATAGCTTTCATTAGCAGTCGGATTCCTGATGATTTAATGGAAACAGACCTTATATTAGATTCGTCACAGACCGATTTTATTGGAACCGGCTTACGGGTAACTTCTACTTTACGCTTACATCGTTTGATGACAGTTACCACCTCTTTCATTCAGCGTGAATTAGGTAATTTCTCTCCTCAAATACAAGAGGAAGTGAATATTAGACTGAGAAAATTGTTCAGCTTAGTGTAATGCCAGTAACCGCAGATTTTAAAAAATTGCTGTTTGAAGATAATAATTATAGAGAAAACAAGACGAAAATTTCTTGAGGAAAAAATGCTTTGTGTAGATAAAATTTTAGTACGTGTTTAGCTTCTCTCTTAATTACCATAGCCGTTGTTTAGCTGTCCTATATACCTAGGCACAAAGGGACAAAGGCACAAAGAAAGCAAGTAATAAATAAACTCTCTCGTCTTTGTGCCTCTCTGCCTTTGTGCCTATTTCCCAATTTTATTCTCACCTAGCAGGCGTTCCGTAAAAATTTAGCAAATTTTAATGTAAGTGCTTGTAAATCAATATGTTACAAAGTTTTTTGTTTCATTATCGTAAGTCTTTTATTTTCAAAGGATTATAAAAAAATTACGGAACCTCTGTTAAAAACCTTGACAAGGATTAGGAATAAGGTTATTCTATATCTTAATGGATTTCACTATACCTTTTGATATCTTTCAATCAGCAAGGATAACTGAAGAAGAGTTAAAGCAAGAGATGGCCCTTTTACTCTTTAAGAAGGAAAAATTAACTTTAGGCCAGGCGAGCCAACTTGCCGGAATTACTCAACTGCAATTTCAACACCTTCTTGCAAGTCAACAAATTCCCATTCATTATGGTGCAGAGGATTTTGAGGAGGACTTAAAAACCCTCAAGGAAATAGGGTGATTGTTGTAAGTAATACCTCACCTATTATGAACCTTGTTGCGATAGGCCAGATAAATCTCCTTAAACAACTCTATGGAGAGATATTTATCCCAAAGACAGTTTTGCAGGAACTTTCAATTATCCATAAAGAACAATTAAGTGAGAGATATTTATGGATTAAAACCCAACCTGTAATCAACCAAAATATGGTAGATGTGTTGCTTCTGGAATTAGATAAGGGAGAGGCAGAGGCAATTGCATTGGCTATAGAGATGAAGGCAGATCTTTTACTGCTGGATGAACGGCGAGCCCGTAAGATAGCCTCTCATTTAGGACTTAGATTTATTGGGCTTTTAGGTATACTTATTGAAGCTAAGCGTAAAATGTTTATTTTTTCAGTTAAACCCCTGCTTGACGAGATGATTGCCAAAGCAGGTTTTTGGGTAGATAAAAAGTTATATGAACGTTTTTTAAAGGAGACAGAAGAATGAAGCAAGACATTGAGATTGCCCAAGAATGCAAGATGAGGGATATTAGGGAAATGGAACAAAGGTTGATATTGATGAAAATGGAAGGGTGGTTGGGTTGTTTTAAAAAATTGCTGTTTGAAGATAATAATTATAGAGAAAACAAGAGGAAAATTTCTTGAGGAAAAAATGGTTTGTGTAGATAAAATTTTAGTACGTGTTTAGCTTCTCTCTTAACCAAATTACCATAGCCGTTGTTTAGCTGTCCTATATACCTAGGCACAAAGGGACAAAGGCACAAAGAAAGCAAGTAATATAGTATCTTCCATTACTTAGTGCAAAAATAGTATTTAAGAAATTTTGAATTCTAAATTTTGAATTTTGAATTGAAAAAGGTTAAGTTTTATAAA
>JBFLYE010000027.1 GCA_040756715.1 bacterium | reverse complement strand
AAACTTAAACCTTCAATTCAAAATTCAAAATTTAGAATTCAAAATTTCTTAAAAGGTGGATGAATTTTTAAACAGCTAAACACACCCTATCTATTTTTGCACTAAGTGAGGGAAGATACTATATGTTTACTATAGACCTCCTGGTTACATCCACATAGGCAGTGCAAATGAGTGTTGCTTGCCTGCCACATTTTGTGCAATTAGATAAAGGTAAATAATTTCGGGCAACCAGTTCTATTTCTTCCTTGTTAGTTAACGGGCAATTGCTACATCCTAATGCTTCAATAACCAATTCAGTATAAGCGCCTTCTTGCCATCATAAAAAATGGGATTGAAAGAAGCTGGGTTATAACCGAGAAGATGATTAACCCAAGGATTGATCTGTCGTAAAATATCCCCATAAGAGCGCTCCCAAGAAACCAGAATAAACCATAACCAGCATTAAATATTCCGTAGGCTTTCCCCCTCTTATTTACAGAAATCATATTAGCGATAGCAGCCCTCATTATGGACTCCTGAGCACCCATACCAATTCCCCATAATATTATTCCCAATAAGGCGAAATAAAAATTTCCTAAAAAGACTAACGGAGTAAAAAACAATGAGATAAAAACAGCAAAGACAAGAACCGATATACCTCTCTGGTCAAATAAATGGCCAAACAAAAGTGAAGATAAAGCATCAAGTCCCATCGCAATAACGTAAAAGACAGGAATCCAATTATCCGAAGCAATGGATACTTTTTTGAAATGATATGCGATTAATGGAAAATCAACATATCCGGTAGCAACCAAAGCTACAGCAGCAAGGTATATCCAGAATATTTTAGGGAAAGCTTTAGTTTCTAAGGTAGCAAAGACTGATTCTAAATCCCTGGGTCTTGGATAGAGATATCTGGCTACTAATAGAACACTCAATGCTAAAAGGGCAGGTATGAGTAATACACCAAAACAGGCCTTATATCCGCCTTTAACATAAAGAACTAGGGCTACGATTAAAGGCCCAAGCATTGCTCCTATTTGATCCATAGCTTCATGCAAACCAAAGCAGAAACCCCTCTCTATTTCTTTTGTAGCATGCGAAAGCATCGCATCTCTACTGGGAGTACGAATCGCTTTTCCTATTCGCTCTGTAATCATAAGAGCTGCGGCGATTTCCCATCTCCCTGCTAAAGCCAGCAGTGGTATGGCCAGAAGATTGACTGTATATCCAAAGATGGTTATTAACCAATACCTCCCTGTTTTGTCGCTAATGTAGCCAGAGATAAGCCGCAAGCCATACCCAACCAATTCTCCAAACCCAGCAACAATTCCAACCACAGTTGCTGATGCGCCTAACAAGGCAAGATAAGGCCCAATGATGCTACGGCCACCCTCGTAAGTTATATCAGCAAAAAGGCTTACTAACCCTAATAAAATGATAAATCTGTATGTGTTTAGCTCACCTTTAAAATTCATTTCACCCATAAGTAATTTAGGCTTTAAGATTTAAAACAATTGTATGTGTTTAGCTGACCTATATTTAGGCACACAAAATTCCAAACAGATGTTTCAAGATAAAGCCTCAATCTTTTCATTTTATAATTATACCATTTTTCTGGGTTAAACAAGTATTTTTGAAACTTACCCCCTGCCTTTTAGGCTAAATCTTAAAATTGGGATATTTGTATGTGTTTAGCTTCTCTATAATTGTCTAATCGGTAAAGGTGCTGCAAGCAAAAGGGAAAATAACCACGAAGCGCAGAAAGAGGCACGAAGCAACTTAAAAATTTACACCTTCGTGTTCTTCCTGGTTCTAAACACATACAATTTTGCAGATTGTTACTTTCTTAAAAAGCTTATAAAAAAATTTTTGCAAACTACCTAGTTTTTAGTATAAAATAGGGATGTTATTATGAAAAGAAAAATTGAGGCTTTGCTTTCTTCTCTTATAAAGGATAGCTCCTTTGAGAGGAAAGATTGAAGAAATTGCTTGAAGTTATGGGTGTTAAGAAATAATCCTTTGAAGCATATAAGGGAGTGAGGGAAAATGAAGACAATTTTATTTCCAATAATAGTTGAATGTTTAGAAGAAGGTGGTTACTATGCTCAATGTCCTATCCTTCAAGGATGCCATGTGGAAGGAGAAACTTATTCAGAAGCAATAGAGAATATTCAAGATGCAATAAGGATATTTCTTGATTCTTATCAAGAAATAGGCAAGGCTATACCATCAGTTCCAGTCTATGAAGGAAATGTAGTGGTTACTTCAGGTATTCCCATATTACAGGAAGTATGAATGAGTGAAAGATTTCCGGCAGTAACAGATAAAGATGTTATCAGGGTTTTTGCGAAGATTGGATTTGAGTTCTATAGAACAGCAAAAGGTAGCCATGAGGTATGGCGAAGAAAAACCGATATGAGACATACCATTGTTCCAAGACATAGGGGGAAAATAATAAAAAGAAGAACCCTAAAGAGCATATTGGATGATATTGGATTGTCAGTAGAAGAATTTAGGGGATTGGTTTAGAATTTTGTAAATGAAAAGAAAAATTGAGGCTTTGCTTTCTTCTCTTATAAAGGATAGCTCCTTTGAGAGGCTAAAGGAAATAATAAAAGAACTACCCTCTCCTTACTTTTTTCTAATGGATGTAGATGGGAAATTCCTCTATTCAGAGGGAAAAGCCTGCCAACAAATGGATGAGGGTATTTGCAAAAGGTTCATAATTGATGGCTTTAGAAGGGCAAGGAATGAAAAAAAGGCATTTGTTTTGGAATGCAAAAATGGTTTCTTTGGCTTCTTTTCCCCAATTTTCCTTGACGATGATTTTATGGGTCTCCTAACAGGATGTAGGATAGCTCAATATGAGGTTCCTTTGGGCTTTAGGGAGATAGGAGGAGAAAAAACAAAGAAGGGCTTTGTCTCATTTACCGAAAGTTTAGAAAGCTCTGCTTTAAAGAAGATATTGGAAAGGGAGGCAGCCCTTATCTCTGCCTATGCCTCGTCCTCCCTTAAAATTCTCTTTAAAAATATTGAGCTAGAAGAAAAGGAGGATGAAATACTTGCCATATCAGAATCATATAAGCTATTTTCTGGAGAATATGGTACAGCAAGCTCTCTGGGAAAGCAGAATTTATACTTTATTATAGTAGACCTTATCTCAAGGGCAATGGGTGCTGAGATTTGCTCTTTAATGACAATTGATAAGAAAACGCAAGAGATGAGGATAGAGGCAGCGGTTGGATTGGATCCCCTTATTATGGCAAATACGAGGGTAAGGGTTGGTGAGGGAATAGCTGGCTATGTTGCAAAAACAGGCGAAGCCCTTTTGGTTGAGGATATTGATAATGACCCCCGTTTTGAAAAGAGGCAATATAGGTCAGACAGGTATCATACAAAATCCCTTATCGCTGCACCCCTCTTGGCAAACGGAGATATTTTCGCGGTTGTCTGCGTTAATAATAAGGCAACTCGGGAAAGATTTACCAAGCAAGACCTTGATATCTTAAGCCTCCTCCTTTCAAGAATCGTAAAGACAGCCGATGGCGAGATTGTTCCATATCCCATTAAATTTAAGGAAACATCAGACCTTGTCCTTCAAAATAATGCCCTGATGAGAGAAATAGAGGAATTCAGGACACAAATTACAGCATTTAATGAGGAGAGAGAGATTTTTAATGAGGAGAAGGAAAGGCTTATAACAAGGATAAGCAATCTTGAAAAAGAGATAGGGGAGGAAAAGAAAAGAAGGGAAGAAATGCTTAAAAAAGGGGAGGATATTGAATATCTTAAAGGATTGGCAGAGAGGGAAAAATTAAGAAGGGAGGTGTTAGAGGGGGAGCTTTTAATTTTAAAAGAAAAGCTAAAGAAAAAGGAGGATATTGGGATTTCTAAAATTGAAGAAGAGGTAATAGAGAAATTTCTTATTTTTCGCAACCTTGAAGTTCGTTTCTCAAAAATTGCTCTTTGACAGTTAACTTTTTCTCATTTTATGCCGATAAATATAATAGAGATGGAACCAGAAGAAGAACTACTTCAAAAGG
>JBFLYE010000026.1 GCA_040756715.1 bacterium | reverse complement strand
TTCGGGACACCCCTCTAGGAGAGGGGAATGGGGGGAAGAAGAGGAACATGGGAAATTCCCCTCTTTCAGAGGGGTGGCAGACCGTAAGGTCTGACGGGGTGTTGAAGGGGTATCAGGCGAAGCCTGACGGGGTAGTTACAAAGATATATATGATAGTAATGATAAAGATATTTTAAGAAGATAAAATCAATTTCTCCAAAATAATTGGCTTTTTAGTCCTTCTTAAGATAAGTTCTTGATAAGATGATGCTAGGGTCATTGATAGGTTTCAAGAATCTTTTCTATCTTTCCTTGCTCTAAATGGCCATGGACATCCTCATTTATCATCATAACAGGTGCTAAGCCACAGGCACCAACACAGCGAACAGCCTCAAGGGAGAACTTTCTATCCTCGGTTATCTCTCCTGTATCTATCTTAAGAACCTCCTTTATCCTATTAAGGATAGCATCTGCTCCCTTTACATAACAGGCTGTTCCAAGGCAGACCCTTATAACATTCCTTCCCCTTGGCTTTATTGAAAAGAATGAATAAAAGGTAACAATCCCATAGACTATGCTCCTTGAGATATTTAAGCCATCAGCTACCCTGTCTAATACCTCCTTTGGAAGATAGCCAACCATCCCTTGCGTCTCCTCTAAAACAGGAATGACAGAGCCTTCTTTATTCTCGTATTTTTTGATTATCTCATCAATCTTTGCCCAATCTATGTCCATAGTTAAACACATCCCCCTTATTAAATTTTACCAGAAAATTTATAAAAATGCAATATTTTAATTTACAAAGAAGCTTATTTTGGTTATTATTATAATTATGCAAATAAAAGAAATTTTGGATAGCTTTGAGGAGGGAAGGGAGGTTTTGGCTTTTGGAAGGGTTATCCTTTTAAGGCCACACGGAGGCTCTTGTTTTGCTCATATAAAGGATGGAAGTGGAAGGATTCAAATATATGGAAGAAAGGATAAACTTGATAACTTTAATGAATTTACAAAGCTTAAGCTAGGGGATATAATCTCTGTATCGGGAAGGCTTTTTATCACGAAAACTATGGAGAAAACAATTGAGATTTTGCAATTTTCTATCCTTTCAATTGCCAAAAACCCAGTTCCAAAGGAATGGTATGGAATAGCTGATACAGAGCTAAGGCATAGGAAGAGATACCTTGATTTATTGGTAAATGAGGAAAAAAGGGAGATATTTGAAAAAAGGAGCAAGATAATTAAGGCAATAAGGGAATTTTTTGACAAAAAAGGCTTCCTTGAGGTAGAAACACCGATGATGCAAATTCTTCCAGGTGGTGCAGAGGCAGAGCCATTTAAAACCCATCATAATGCCTTAGACCTTCCTTTATACCTTAGGGTAGCACCAGAGCTATTCCTTAAAAGGCTTATTGTGGGTGGTTTTGACAGGGTTTATGAGATTGGGAAGAATTTTAGGAATGAAGGCATATCAACCCTTCACAACCCAGAATTCACTATGCTTGAGGCATACCTTGCTTATTCTGATTATAAAGACATAATGACCCTTACAGAGGAGCTTATATTTTATGTGGCAAAAAACCCGAAGATAACTTATGATAATTACGAGATAGACCTTACGCCACCTTTCAAAAGGCTTTCCTTATTTCCTGCATTACAAGAGGCAAGTGGTGAAAAGATTGAATCAATGGCTGATATAGATGCTTTGGTTTCAAAGCTTGGGATGGATGTTTTTAATAAGCTCAATGCCCTGATTGATAAATTTATTGTCCCAAATCTTATCCAGCCAACATTCCTCATTGATTGGCCAAGTGATGTCTCGCCATTGGCAAAAAAAGGGGAAAACCCTGATTTTGTAGAGAGGTTTGAGCTATTTATAGGAGGATATGAAATTGGAAATGCCTATTCAGAGCTTACAGATTCTGATGAGCAGCTTAAAAATTTTAAAAAGCAGGGGAAGATAGACTATGATTATATTGATGCTTTAAGCTATGGCATGCCTCCCACCGGTGGCTTGGGAATTGGAATAGATAGGCTGGTAATGCTTCTTACAAACCAGAGATCAATAAGGGAGGTGATATTGTTTCCCCTCCTTCGGCCATTATAGCCTACAAAGAGAATCAACAATAGAGTTTATATTTCCAGCTCCTAAGACAAGAATGAGATCACCCTTTTTTACCTTTGTTTTAAGAAGCTTGGGAATCTTTGTCCAATCAGGGACATAATAGGAATCTGGATGATTTATCTTGGAATATAAAAGCTTACCTGTAATATTTGGAATTGGCTTTTCAGATGCAGGGTATATATCTGTTAATATTAGAATATCGGCAAGTTTAAAACAACCTGTAAATCTATTAAGCAGGTCTTTTGTCCTTGTATAGCGATGTGGCTGGAATATAACAACAAGCCTCCTCTTCCATCCTAGCTTTACCGCCTTTAGGGTCTCTCTTATTTCTGTTGGATGATGGCCATAATCTTCAAGCACCATTATTTCATCATCCCTTTTTATATCAAGCCTCCTTTCAACCCCAGAGAATGTTTCTAATGCCCTTTTAATTGTTTCAATAGGGATGGAAAGGTATTTCCCAACACAAAAAGCCGAAAGGCTATTTAAAACATTATGCCTTCCCAAAAGCCTTACACTCCATTTTCCAATATCTTCATTTCCATCTATAAGGTTAAATTCTGTATGGTTGCTTAACACCTTTATATTTTTTGCCCTTACCATTCCCTGCCTTATTCCATATGTGCTATATTCTTTTCGTATCTCTGGCATAATCTCTCTTATAAGCCTATCATCCTCACATAAAACACAAAAATCTGCCTTTTCTATAAATTCCAAATATTCTCTTTTCATCCTCTCTATATTTTTAAAATGCTCCATATGCTCCCTGTCTATATTTGTAACCACAGCAATCTTTGGAGAAAGATGTAAAAAGCTTCCATCGCTCTCATCTGCCTCACACACAAAGTATTTGGAAACCCCAAGCTTTGCATTAGAGCCAAATGCCTTTGCAATCCCACCATTTATTACAGTGGGTGAAAGACCTGCCTTATCTAATATTGCAGAAATTAAGCCTGTTGTGGTTGTCTTTCCATGTGCGCCTGATATAGCAATTGAATATTTTTTCTCCATCAAAAGACCAAGAAACTCTGCCCTTTTAAGGATATTTAACCCCCTATTTTTTGCCTCAAGCATCTCAGGGTTATCCTTTAGAATTGCCGAAGAAACAACAATGGTATCGCTTTTTCCTATATTTTCAGGGGAATGGCCCTTATATACCTTTGCACCAAGGCTTTTAAGCCTATTTGTAATCTTGCTTTCTGCAAGGTCGCTCCCAGAGACAGAAAAGGAAAGGTTTAGGCTAATCTCTGCCAAGCCAGACATTCCTATTCCACCAATGCCAATGAAATGGATGTGTTTCATTTTTCTCTGGATATTTTAGCCCCAAGCAGGGATAGCCTTTTCTCTAATGCTTCATACCCCCTGTCAATATGATAGACCCTGTCAATTGTAGTTTTAGAGGAGGCAGAGAGACCTGCCAGCACCAATGCCGCTCCATTTCTTATATCCGATGCAATGAGATTTGCACCCTGTAAGCCTTCTACACCTTCAATAATAATTTCCCCTCCAGCAATCCTTATCTTTGCTCCCATCCTTGAAAGCTCAAATATGTGGCTTGTCCTCTCATTAAAAACTGTCTCCTTTACAATAGATGTCCCATCTGCAATGCACATTAAGGAACAAATTAAAGGCTGAAAGTCTGTTGAGAATGATGGATATGGGCCTGTGATAACATTGGTTGCTTTAAACCTTTCTTTTACAATTGCCTCAATTCCCGAATCCCTTTTTTTAATTATAACCCCCATTTCAGACATCTTTGCAATTAAGCCTCTCATATGCTCGTATATTGCATTCTGGACAAATACCCTTCCCTTTGTAATGGCACCGGCAATAAGAAATGTTCCTGCCTCAATCCTGTCGGGAATGGGTAAATATTCACAAGGGTTTAAAGAGGAAACACCCTCAATAATGATGGTTGAACTTCCCTCTCCTTCTATTTTAGCACCCATCTTTTTAAGGAATAAGACAAAATCAACAATCTCTGGCTCCTTTGCACAATTTTCAATTATTGTCTTCCCATCAGCTAATACCCCTACCATTATAAGATTTTCTGTTCCTGTATGGGTTGGGTAATCAAGATAAATCTCGCATCCCTTTAGCTTATCAGCTTCTAATGTAATATAACCTCCCTCCTCTTTTATCTCTGCCCCAAATTTTTCAAAACCCTTGAGGTGGATGTCTATATTCCTTGCTCCCAAAGCACATCCGCCAGGGAAAGAGACACAAGCCTTCCCAAACCTTGCCAATAAAGGACCTGCCACAAGGAAGGATGCCCTCATCTGACAGACAAGCTCATAGGGTGCTTCTGTTTTATTAACATTTGTTGTATCTATTTCTAATGTGTGGTTGTAATAAGAGCAAGAGGCACCTAAGTATTCAAGCAATTTTACAAAAACAGAGACATCCTTTATATCTGGAACATTTTTTATAATTGTCTTTCCTTTAGCTAAAATAGCCCCAGCCATCATTGGCAGAATCGCATTCTTTGCTCCCAATACCTCAATCTCTCCATTTAATGGCTTTCCTCCCTCAATAACAAATCTATCCATCTTTTCAATTGCGGATTGCGGAATTTAGAATGCGGAATATTTTAATTTTCATTCTCCTGTAATTCCTTAATTCCATAAGCCCTCCACCTATACATCCTCCTTTAGCAATTTTACCATCCCAGAAAGGTCTATCTTCCCTTCATACAATGCCTTTCCTATAATTACACCCGATATAGGAAGCCTGCTTAAATGCATTATATCAGACATTGTGCTTATCCCACCACTTGCAATTAGCTTGACATTCTTAACATTTTTTAAAAGCCCTTCAATCAAGGAAATGTTTGGGCCATTCATCATCCCATCCCTTTCAATATCTGTGATTATAGCCTCTTTTAAGCCAAAATCTGCCATTTTAAGCAATAGCTCCTCTAGTTTATACTCTGTTAGCCTCTGCCAGCCAGAAATAGCAATTTTTCCTCCTTTAACATCTAATCCAACAAGGATTCTCTCGGAGAATCTAAGTAATGCCTTTCTTAAAAACAGCTCATCCAGAATGGCAGATGTTCCCAAAACCGCCCTAGCTACACCAATATCCATAACATTCTCAAGTATTTCAAAATTCCTTATTCCACCCCCCATTTGAACCGGAATTCCTACCTTGTCTACAATTTTCTGGATTATCTCAAGGTTTTGTGGCTTTCCAAAGAATGCACCATCAAGGTCTACAATATGTAAAGATTCTGCCCCTTTTTCCTTCCATCCAAAGGCAACCTCAACTGGGTCTTCGGAATAGACCCTTTCTTTCTTAAAATCTCCCTGTATAAGCCTGATAACCCTTCCCTCCCTAATATCAATTGCTGGATATATTATCATAATGCAAGTATAATAAAAATATGGGTAGATTGCAAGCTAAAAAAGGAGGGGTTTTGATGAAGCCTTATGGCAGGAAGATGGGGGAGGCAAAGACATCTTATCGGGTTTTACAAAGATTTAAGGATGTAACATTCTAAAGATATACCCATTGCTTTTAACAATCTTAATTGATTTATGATAAAATCTATATTCACATCTTCATAACTAGACTTTAGGTTACGATAAGATAATTGGCTCTCCATCACCTCTCTTGATGATATCTTCCCCAATTCATACTTCTTTTGGTTCATTTGTAGTGTCTTGTGGGCTAATTCTAAATTAATCTCTAAATTTTTTAGTCTGTGCTTTAAAGAGCTTTTTTCATTATGAATTAGGGATATCTCATTTTCTATATCTTCTTTTTGTCTTTCTAATCTTTCCTTTTCCATTTCATAAGACACATAAGCCTTTTCTACCTCTTTCTTTGTTTTATTAGAATCATAAAAAGAATAGCTAACTATAAACTTATAGTTAATTCCATAACGCTTTACAAAATGTATGTGTTTAGATAATCTTAAGGAAAACTTTATAAAATTATGAATTTTGAATGTTGAATTTTGAATTAAAAGGGAAAAAATTTTATAAAAC
>JBFLYE010000025.1 GCA_040756715.1 bacterium | reverse complement strand
CAGATACAGAAGCAATCCTATCGAGGCTATACAAAAGAGGGTTGTCAAATATCGATCCCGGGCTCCTACACAGGAGCCTGAAATGTGGCTTAAAGCCGCCTAAGCACAATCTTTAAGAGATGAGCGTAAGAATATATCTTTCAAAAAAATCCCTTTTAAAATCAGAAAATCTTCCCTCCATTATAGCACCTCTTATATCCCTCATAAGCTTATGGTAAAAATATAGGTTATGTAGGGTAAGTAGCCTTCCTCCCAATATTTCATCCTGATTTATCAAATGCCTTATGTATCCACGCGAAAAATTTCTGCAGGTATAGCAAAGGCAATTTTCATCAACCGGCTTTTTGTCATCTTTATAGAGCGCATTTCGGACAATGAGGGGGCCATTTCCTGTAAATGCCATTCCTGTCCTTGCCTGTCTGGTTGGCATAACGCAATCAAAAAGGTCAAAACCTGCTTCCACAGCGTTTAAAATATCCTCTGGAGGACCAAATCCCATTAAGTATCTTGGTTTGTCCTTTGGCAGAATTTCACTTAAATATAAAATAATCTCATCGGTAATCTCCTTTGGTTCACCAACACAAAGCCCTCCAGCCGCATATCCTGAAAATCCCATATCCACAAGCTCATCTACACTTTCCTTCCTTAAATCCTTAAATACACTACCCTGAATGATTCCAAACAAGGGTGTATTTAAGATAGCCCTCTTTGACCTCTTTGCCCACCTTGTTGTCCTATCCTTTGCCCTTTTAGCATCTCCCTTTTCACAAGGATATCCTATACATTCATCAAGGGATGTAATAATATCGGCTCCGATTTCCTCCTGAAACCTTACAGAAAGCTCTGGCGTGAATAAATGAAGAGAGCCATCAAAATGGGAGGAAAACAAAGCACCCTCCTCTGTTATCTTCCTTAAAAGGCCTAATGAGAATATCTGAAATCCACCCGAGTCTGTAATGATTAAGCCATTATAATTCATAAATGAAGATAAGCCACCCAATGATTTTATTATTTCCTTTCCTGGCCTTAAGAATAGATGATAGGCATTTACTAAAATTGCCTCATTTCCCATTCCATAAAGCTCATCTGGCGTTATCCCCTTTACTGTAGCAGATGTTGCTACCGGGCAAAAGCAGGGGGTATTTACTTGTTTTTCATTTACACTTATCCTTCCAGTCCTTGCCTTGCCCTCTTCTTTTAATATCTTAAATTCCACCTTCTTTCTAGCTCCTTGTTTATTTTAGAAATAACAATACCCTTTTTGTTCATCCATTTTGGTGCAATGAGGTATTCTGGCTTTGCATCTGAGATAAGCCTTAATATTACAACATTTTTTGGGATTTTCTCTAAAAAATCGCAGATTATCTTTATGTATTCATCCATCTTAAAAAGCCTTATTTTATTTTTTTTATACATTGCCTCAAGCCCTGTATCCTTTAATATATGAAGGCAATGGAATTTTATGCCATCAATAGGAAGGCTTGAAAGCCTTTCTGCATCAATCATTATTTCATTGTATGTTTCTTCTGGAAGCCCAATTATCATATGCACACCAACATTTATCCCCTCATTTTTTGTTATCTCAAGGGCTTTTAAAAAATCCTCATAGGTATGGTTTCGATTAGCTGCCTTAAGAATATGGTTATGGGTTGTTTGTAAGCCATATTCAATCCAGGTAAGGTAATTGCTTTTATATGAAGCAATGAGCTTTATTTTTTCAGAATCTACGCAATCTGGCCTGGTTGAAATGATAAGACCTACAATATCCTTAAATTCCCTTATTGTGTCATATGTTTTTTTTAATCTTTCTAAAGGAGCATATGTATTCGTAAAGGCTTGAAAATAGGCGAGGAATTTGTTTATCCCCCTATTTTTATAATAATTTATAGATTCTATTATTTGCGTTCTTATATCCTTTTTCTCCCTTGTATATAGGCTAAATGCTTTATTATTGCAATAGATACAGCCCTTATTGCTTAAATATCCATCAATATTTGGACAGGTAAATCCTGCATCTATGCTTATTCTTCTTACTTTTTCACCGAAGGTATCCTTTAGATAAAGGCTGAATGGATAATATGTCAAGGTTTCTTCTTAAGTTCTTTTAGCTTTTTTCTCCTTAGATAATTTGCAACAAGCTCCTGGCAGGTATCAGCAATATAACCAAATCTTTTTTGATAAACAAGTTTTTCTCCCTCGTGATTAAGAAACCTATTTATGCTTCTAAAACCCATTTTATAATAAAACTCACGAGAAATAGGGTCATCGGGAATGTTTGCGGTAAGTAGCTCAAGTTGATATTGGGAAAGAAAGTTAGAAAGATAAGAGACAAGCCCTCTTCCTATCCCCCTTCTCTGACAATCCTTTCTAACCGCAAACCATGTTATCTCATATTCTCTATGATATAATCGCCTTTTGTATCCAATCATTCCAAGGATTTCATCGTCCTTTACATAAACGAAGAATCCAGCTAATTCAGGAGATGGAGGTTTAGCAAAATATTCCTTTATCTCATCCTTTAACCTTTGAATGCCAAGCGGATTAAAGTAATGGGGAAGACCCTCAAATATCTTTATCGCCTCAGAAACCATATCTTCTTTAAGCCTTACAATCATAACAAAAATTTTACCAACCCTTGTCTTCCTTGTCAATTTTATGATATAATTTAAATGAGGCGCCATCGTCTAGGGGTTAGGACATCGGGCTCTCAATCCGGAAACATGGGTTCAAATCCCATTGGCGCTATTTTGGAATGCGGAATGCAGATTGCGGAATGCGGAATGAAAGCTTGGTTTAAATTTTCTCTCTTCTCTCTTCTGTCTTCTGTGTTCTGTTGTCTGTTGTCTGCCTCTGGGGTATCCCATTATACCATTGGAGGTGGATATACCTTAAGCCAGGCTTTAGACTTAGAAAAAAGAAAGCTATATTTGGGTGGAACATCACAACAGGCTATTATGATTATAAGCCTTGATGAACAAGGAATGCCAGAGGGAGAACCCTTCATCTATCCAACAGAAGCAAATTGTCTATCTATGGCAATTTATAATGACAAGCTCTATGTAGGGAATAATCAGGATGCCTATCTTTATATCTATAACCTTGATAAAAACGGCTTAATCTTTGGAACACCTACAAAGGCTGTAATAGCAACAGAGGGTATGGGTGCATACTCTATTGCCCTAGACCCAGAAAGAAGAAAGCTTTATGTGGGAAATATGTCAGGTGGAAATAACCTCTGTGTTTATAGCCTTGATAAAAATGGTCTTCCTATTGGAGAGCCTCATTTATTTACCGCCTCAGGTTACACCACATCCATTGCCCTTAATCCTATCCATAACAAGCTATATTTGGCAGGCTATGGTGGAGAAAACCCATTTGTTTGTGACTTAAAAAATGATGGCTCTTTAAGTGGGGGAGGATGGAGCTTTGGTTTTGGAAACCTTACCTATTCTTTAGCATTAGACATAGAAAGGAAAAGGCTTTATCTGGCAAATAATTCAGCAAATGACCTCTCTGTGGTTAAGCTTTTAGATGATGGCCTTCCTTCTACATATACCCTATATTCCTTTGGCGGTCCAAGTATTTCCCTCTCCCTTGATAAAAGAAAAAATAAGCTTTATGTTGGAAAGAATCAGGCCGGGAATAATCTTTATGTATATTCTTTAGATAAATTTGGCGATATTAAAGGAACACCAACTGTATTTAAATTAGGAGGACCAACATTTTCCTTGTGCTTGGGAGAAAACCTTTATCTTGGAAACTATTCGGGGGCAAATAATCTTTCTATCCTTAAAGGTGATGAAATGTCCCATCTTTTGATAAATCAAGGGACAAACACAACAAGCACCCAAGATATAGAAATTTCCCTTTCTTCCCCAAATCCACATTGGATTAAGGTATCGGGAGACATAGAGGCAATTTATGAGCCTAAAATCAAGCTTAATCAATGGGTTGCTGTTTCTTCCTGTAAAAAAATAAAGGCAAGGCTTACCCCAAAAAATGGCAAAAAAAGGATTGTTTTCTATTTTCTTTCCTCTGCGGGCTTTGGAAATTATACAGCTGTTTTAAAGAGGAAAGAGGCATCCATATTCCTGGATGTGTTTAGATAATCTTAAGGAAAACTTTATAAAATTATGAATTTTGAATGTTGAATTTTGAATTAAAAGGGAAAAAATTTTATAAAACTTAAACCTTCA
>JBFLYE010000024.1 GCA_040756715.1 bacterium | reverse complement strand
AATTCTTTTTCCTAAGGGGCAATAGGTAAAGGTTTGGCTTGAATTATCAAAAAAGGTTATCTGGATGAGGCGGTTTTCATAATCATAGGTATAGGATGTATTGTCTTTCTTGATTAGATTGCCATTGTTATCATAGGAATAGCTAATCTCCCCTGCTTTTAAAAGCCTATCTGCGGCATCATAAGTATAGCTTATTGTATTCAAGGAAAGCCTATTTCCAACATTATCATAGGTAAAGGCCTGTTCTTTTCCATTGGGATAGATTACCTTGGTAAGGCGATAGAGGTTGTCATATTCATAGCGGGTTGTCTCGCTTCCCATTGTCATGGTTAGCCGATTTCCTGCAGGGTCATAGGTATAGCTTATCTCAGGAAGGGGAGGATGGGTGAGCTTGGTTAATCTTCCGATGTTGTCATAGGTATAGATTGTGGTTATCCCATTTGCTTGGGTTTTTGATTTAAGAAGCCCATTGGGATAGTATGCATAGCTTGTCTTTTCATTATAGGGATTGGTAAGCTCGGTAAGTTGATTGAGGTTGTTGTAAAGATAGGTGGTTGTTCCCTCAGGAGAGGTCATTGTCCTTCTGTTTCCATTTTTATCATAGCTATAGGCTATTCCTTTGTTTAGGGATGGGATGGTTATATTTTTTATTCTATTTAAGGGGTCGTATAAGAAGTCGGCATTTAATTGGGGGGAATTGAATGAGATAAGGTTTCCTTCTTTATCATAGTTAAATTCTATCTTGCTTGTATCAGGATAGGATATTTCCTTAAGCTCTCCATTATCATAGAAATAGCCAGTAAGGTTATTCTTTGCATCCTTTCTTGAGCTTAAGAAGCAACAGGAATAATTGTAGGTTGTTTTGTTTCCTAAAGGGTCTTTGATCTCAATAAGCCTGTTCTTTTTGTCATAATCATAGGTTCTTTTATGGTTATTGGCATCTATTATGGATAAGAGGTTTGAGAGGGGGTCATAGGTATATCTGGTGATATTTAAAAGGGGGTCTTTTACCTGAATGAGGCGATTTAAAAGGTCATAGGCATATTCTGTCTTATTGTTGTTTGGGTCAATGATTTCTTTTAGATTTCCAACTTTATCATAGCTATATCTGGTAATATTTCCCATCTGGTCTTTTATTTGAATAAGCTTGTTTGTTTTTGAATAGGTATAGGTTATTTTGTTGTTTTCTTGGTCTATTATAGAGATTAGGTTGTTGTCATTATCGTAATTGTAGCTTATCTTGTTTCCTTGAGGGTCTTTTGTTTCTATAAGATTATCAAAGATGTCATAAATAAAGGTTGTTTTGTTGTTGTTCTTGTCAATGAGGGAGATGATGTTTCCTTGGATGTCATATTCATATTGGGTTTTATTACCTAAAGGGTCTTTTAGTGAGATAAGGTTGTTGTAATCATCGTAGGTAAATTCTGTTTTGTTATTGTTTTTGTCCTTTATGGATAAAAGGTTTCCCTCAAGGTCATAGGAATACTCCAAGATGCCTTTTTCATCCTTTATCTTGGTAAGATTTCCATAATCGTCGTATTCATAAAAGGTTGTCTTTCCATCGGGTTCAACCATTGATTTTATTTGGCCATATTCATCATAGGTTCTTTGTTTGGTTGAATTGTCTGGAAATTCTGTCTCAATGAGATTTCCCTTGTTGTCATATTTAAAGCTTGTCTTGTTTCCCTTTGGGTCAATGAATTCCTTTATTCTGTTGTAGTTAGTATAGGAATATCTCCAGATGCCATTTTCGGGGTCTTTTAGCTCAATCATTCTCCTTTGCTCATCGTATTTGTAGGTAAATGAGCCATTGTTTGGGTCAATCCTCTTGGTAATCAGCTTATTCTCGTTTCTTTGGGTAATCCAGATGTTTCCTTCTGGGTCGGTTATCTCTAATGTCTTGTTGTCTTGGTCTTGGAAATAGCCTTCCTTGTAATCGTGGATTGTCTTTTTGTTGTCTTTAGTAAAGGTTGTCTTAAGACCCCTTGTCTTTCCCTCTCCAATGTGTTCGTATTTATAGCTTACTATCCTTCCTGAATCATTTACTTGTTCAACATAGCCATTGGGATAGTATGAGAAAGAGATGCTCCTTTTGTTTGGGTAGATTATCCTAGTAAGCCTATTCTGGTCATACAAGAATTTGTAGGTTCTCTGGATAAAGGTTATTTGAGAGAGGTTTCCTTGGTTGTATGATAATGCTATTGTCCTTTGTTTTGGGGTGGTTACTTTAGAGAGAAAGGAAAGGGAATATTCAAAGGATAGCTTTCTTCCTTGTTTGTCTTTTACTGAGATTAGCTGATTTTCCTTGTTATATTCAAATTCAAGGCAATTTCCATACCTATCCTCTATCTTTGAGATAAGATAAATATGCTCACCCTCTCTTTTTCCCCATCTTTTAATGGTCATTTTGCTATTAGTGGTAATGGTTAAGGGGTCAAGTTTAGTCATAAATGGCTTCTCTAAGGGATAATCAATGTATCTCTGGATGGAATAAGGATGGAAGAAATAATATTTTGTTCCTTTAGGGTCTTCCTTTACAAAGCCATCCTTTGTTCTCTCTATCCTCTCTTTGCTATGGTATGATGAATAGAAGACCTCCTTTCCTTGGTAGTAAAATAAGGATTGATCAGCCTTATAGAGCTTGTATTCTCCCTTTTCAAACACCTTTATCTTAGGAAGAATGGGTTTATTCCTTATGCTTTCGCATCTCCATGCATAATGCCTTGGCTCATCGATGATGTCGGTCCTCAGGTCATTGATGATGTCGGTAGGGTAGATGATAGGTGAAAGGGAGGGAAGGTTTAAAGAGGAAGGAAGCTCATAAGTGGGTTCTGGAGGGGTATAAGAGGGCTCTTGCTTTAAATTTACCAAGCGATAGACCCTGTTTTCCTTTAATTCATAAGGTATGTAATGAAGGGCAATTGAGAGATTATGGATAAAGTTTCTTCCTAATGGTTGGGGGATTTTTGCTTCTCTGTATCGGTTATAGTAGATGGTAAAATCAAGGTTTTCTCTGCCTTTTCCTGGGATTGAGATAAAGGGAAGATTAAGGTTAATCTTTCCTAAGCTTGTATCAATAGTAGGAAGGGGAAGATGGGGGAAGGCAAGGGTTGAGAAAAGAAGGAAAAATAGGACTTTTATCTTCATTTTGCCTCTTTTATTGCTCCTCGGGTTCTCTCACCTTCCGCTACAATCAGATGGGCTATTTCTTTAAGGGTTTCCCTTGTATCATTGTGCATTTCCTTTATCAAGGCTTGAGTATCCTCATGTGCTTGCTTCATCCATCTGCCATTCTTCCAGGTTTGATAGGTAAGAATTCCTGTCAGAATGGCTACCGCTATTCCAAAGACTTCCATTTTATCACCTCAATTTTATCAAAGGCTTTTATCTTAAGTCGCATTTTTTCTTTGCTTTCTCTTTCGTTTTACAATTTGCAATTACCAATTTTCATTGAATTTCAATTTTTTACAATCTCATCAGGCTTCACCTGATACCCCTTCAACACCCCGTCAGACCTTACGGTCGCGAAGCGACGGGGTGTTAGAGGGGTGTCAAACGAAGTTTGATGGGGTGTTCATCCTTTATATCTCCATACCTTTGGTTTAAAACCTTCTTTATTGGCTAAGGTCATTGTGTCCTCGGATAAAGAAAGGAGGTAGATTCCCTTCCTTTCTGCATATTTCTTTGCACCTGCTGAAGGGTTCATAAAGGCAAGGGCTCCGATAAGGTCAAAGTCTTTGTATTCCTCAAAGAATTCATAGAAATTGTTAATGTCCTTCAAAAAATCATTTACATCATCTACCTTTAGGTAGGTCTTTACCTCAACAGGAATTATAATTTTCTTTCCATTTCTCCTTGCAAGATTTATCAGGTCTATCTCTAGCTCCTCTTCACCCTTTTTCTTTCTTACCCTTACAGAGGTTCCCTCAATAGGTATTCCTATGGCATTAAAGATCTTTCCAATAGAAGCAATCGCATAACCTTCGGTTAGTCTTCCCCAGCCATCAGATATTCCTTTTACCAATTTCCTCGTTTTTTCAAATTCCTCATCTGTCTTCTTGAACATAGCCCTTAATTCCTCATCGGTTCTTTTAAGTTGCTCGTCGGTCTTTCTTTGTTGCTCGTCGGTCTTCTTTTGGTCTTCAATAAGGCTTTTAAGTTGCTCATCGGTTTTCTTTTGCTCTTCGCTAAGGCTTTTAATCTGCTCGTCGGTTTTCTTTTGAGCCTCCCTTAATTCTTCCTGGCTCTTTCTAAACTCTTCCTGGCTCTTTCTAAACTCTTCCTGGCTCTTTAAAAGCCTCTCTATCCTTATGTCTACATTATCAAGCCTTTCTTTAACCATTTTTATCGCCTCTCTCATTACATCCCTTTCTTTTACCCTTCAACATTTTATTATATTCCATTTCTTTTATTCCCGTCAATAAAAATTTTTGCTCGTTGTTTTTT
>JBFLYE010000023.1 GCA_040756715.1 bacterium | reverse complement strand
TTGAAGTAGTTCTTCTTCTGGTTCCCTCTCTATTATATTTATCGGCATAAAATGAGAAAAAGTTAAACTGTCAAAGAGCAATTTTTGAGAAACGAACTTCAAGGTTGCGAAAAATAAGAAATTTTTGCTAAAATATTTTCATAATGAGCAAAAATGAAGTTAACATCCGAATTCGAGCAAAGCGAGAATGTGGCAAAGCAAAAAATGCCCAAAAGCAAATTCCTATCAGTTTAACATAAACAGTGATAATATAAGGGATAAGAATGCTATCTGGCGACTTGCGGCTGGATTTTTGAAATTGTTATTTCCTGATTTGAAGGTGAGTAATGCAGAGTTATATGAATTTTGTTTGAAACCAGCATTGAACTTATAGTTAATTCCATAACGCTTTACAAAATGTATGGGTTTAGATAATCTTAAGGAAAACTTTATATAAAATTTTGAATTTTGAATGTTGAATTTTGAATTAAAAGGGGAAAAATTTTATAAAACTTACCCTTCAATCCAAAATTCAAAATTTAGAATTCAAAATTTTATAAAACTTAACCTTTTTCAATTCAAAATTCAAAATTTAGAATTCAAAATTTCTTAAATACTATTTTTGCACTAAGTAATGGAAGATACTATAATATCTTCCTTGATCCACATTCAAGTGAAGTACCTCTCCTTGGTCGGGATGTATTAGATAATTTCGTTACAATCTTTGACAAAAAGCAAAATTCTATCCTGTTGCTGGATGAAGAGGAGCAATATAAAATAGCTGAGTAAATGTTAGGAGAGTAACCATGCGGTGTGCAATCTACACAAGGGTATCAACTGATAACCAAGCTGAAAAGGAGTATAATTCTTGTGAGGCTCAGGAAGAGAAGATAAAGGCTTTCATAAGAAGTCAGGATAACCTTAAACTTTGTAAGGTATATAGTGATCCAGGTTTCTCTGGTGCTTCTTTGGATAGACCAGCATTAAAAGAACTGCTTAATGACATAACTGACGGAAAGATGGATTGTATTCTCACTTATAAGATAGACCGCCTTACTCGCTCACCTAAAGATTTCTATACTCTGATTGAATTGTTTGACAAGTATGGTGTTGCTTTAAGCATTGGGCTTATTGCCTTTACCTCCCAGGAATTTATGCCAGCCTCTGACGAAGGCTCATTTATGGCCAGATTAAAAACCATAAAGTTTATAAACCAACTGGTCAATTTGACCTTCGTTTATCAATGTATCAAAAAATCTTTAGATAATTGTTCCTCTGGAATTTTCCTTTCTAAAGGTAAATATAGACTTACTGGTATAGTTAATTTTTGCAAGTAATTACAAAGCATTGGGCCCACACTCCCCCAAGGCAACCATCCGAGTCCACAACCTAAGGCCGGCATCGCCAATGTTTTAATCCCTTCATTTTTATATTGACAAACAAGCCATTTCAATCCTTCTTCTATTCCTTTGAAGTCCGCCATTTTTCGCCAATCAGTTTTTGTAGGAAAAAGCAAGAACCATGTCTGTAAATTGAACTGATTTAATCTTTCTGCTTCATCAGCTAATATAAAGTCTAAGGACTCTTCTCTTTTATAAAGATATGGTTTACCCATTTTTAGAGTTCCATCTTTGCATAAATCTTGATATTTTACATAAACATCTGGAAATTGATATTTAGCTCTTGACGCAAGCCCTTTGCCCATTACACCTATTGTATTGGCACTTATAGCAAGTGTTTGCATTCGTGAGAAAAACATATCTCCTTCAACAAGTGAAAGGTTTTCCGTGAGATGAATTCGTCTGGAAGGAAGAAAAAACAATTCTGGTTCCGGTATAACTGGTATATTTTCTCCACAAATATTTCTTACTTTACTTAGTGTGACACGATCTGGCACATAAATTTCACTGATGTATGCAGGACTAATATTATCCGGGACTAAACATTCAGCCATTAGCTCTCTTTTAGAGCCATCTGCTCTGGCCCACCATTCTTTATCCGTCTTTTCTCGAATATTTTTAATATATTTTTGTGCATTCTCTGATGAGAAAAATTCTGTCTCAGAACTTACTGCATTTCCTGTGGTAACAAAAATATCTTTTCGCTTTAAAATACTACTCTTAAGACCAATAATGATTATATCTTTTGTGTTTATTCCACTACTAAAAACCACCACCCGATAAAGCATTGCATTTCGTGGTTGAAAATATAAATTTGCAAAATCCCATAGTGTAAGTCCCTTTGAAACTTCCTTTTCCCTTCTAACATCAACGATTTCAGCATCGTAGATACAAGTAAAAGGAATTTTTTGTTGTTCTATTTGTCTATGAGAGAGAATACCTTTTTCTAAAATTGAATGTAAATTATCAATATGCGTGATATAATAAAGTCCTCTCAGTTTTAACATAGTTTTTCCTTCTTAACGATTTTACAATCCAAATTCTTTAAAATAAATTTTCATATCATGTAAATTTTAAAAAGGTAAAATAATAATTCAATTTCAAAGCTTTTGAGCTAAAAACCAAGAGCCAATAGCTAAACATAATACTAAAGGAGTTAAACACATACTATATAGGTTCTATAAGGAAAAGAATATCCCCTCCCTTTACAAAATGACCATCTTTTGGGAGAATATTTACAACCTTTCCCTTGATTTCTGACTTTATCTCATTGAATACCTTCATTGCTTCAATTAAACAAATTGTCTTTCCCTGCTCTACCATTCCCCCAATTTCAACATAAGGGGGATCCCCTGGTTTTTGTGCCCTATAGAACCTTCCAGAGAGGGGAGTAATTATCTCCTTATATAGGGGCTCTTTTTTTTCCTCATAAGCCTTTTCTCTCTTTACAATCTTTATATAATCATCCTTTTCTTTTATAAATATCTCTGCAATACCAAGTTCATCTAGAAGCTTTCCAATCTGCTCTATTTTTTCTTCTAATTTCATTTTTCAAGGAATTGGAATGGAAATAAAGAAATAAGGATATCCTTCAATAAAGAAAAAAAGGGAAAAAACATAGAAGAAGCCATAAGCCTCTGGATTGCACCAATAGAAAATTTTTCAACAAGTATAACCATCAAGCCTATAAGAACAAATCCCCTGATTATTCCAAAAATAGCACCAAAAATTCTATCAAATAGGGTTAGGTGTAAAATTTTCCACATCTTCTCCAGGATTATGCCAATTAGGGAGACAAGGAGGCTTGTAATAAGGAAAGCAACAACAAAACTTATTATGTTCGCTAATGGCTCATTGTTTATGTATTTAAAGATTAAAGAAGAGAATTTCTGATACGACCTACTTGCTATAATTATCCCACAGAATATGGAAAGGAGAGAAAATATTTCCCTTGTTATTCCCCTTAATAACCCAATAAATATACTTATCAAAAAAATGGCAATGATAGCAATATCTAAGCTATTCATAAGAGATGAATTTTACTTTAAGTATAACCTTGTTGTCAATGTTTTTAGATTTTTTAGGGTATATATGTTTAGCTGTTTTTAAAATTCATTCTCTTTTTAAGAAATTTTGAATTCTAAATTTTGAATTTTAAATGTAACTACTCAGTAAGTAAACAAAGAAAAGGGAAGAGAATGGCAAGATTAATTATTCAACAAAAATTTTTCTTGACAAATTGTTTGTTTTGGAGTAAAATAATATTATATTGGAATATAATGGAGTAAAATGGAGAAATAGATGGTTCCTTTACCACTAACCTCAGAAAATGTAATTGAGAACGGAAGGGTGATTTTACCTGCAAGGTTTAGAAGAAAGCTGTTTGAGCTTGGAATAAGGTCTGTGGTTATCTCTCGGGGATTTGAGGGCTCACTTTATCTCCATCTTCCAGAGGACTGGAAAAATTTTGTTGATAAATTAAACAGACTTCCTAAGGCAAAGGCAAGGGGTCTGATCAGAAAACTTATGTTTGGAGCAGAGGAGGCAGGGATTGATAAGCAGGGAAGGCTTCTTATTCCTCCATTGTTAAGGGAATATGCGGGATTTTCAAGGGATGTTGTTATCTTAGGGCTTCCAGATAGAATAGAGATTTGGGATAAAAAAAGGTGGCTTGAATATGATAGCAAGATAAGCTTTGAAGAAATTTCAGAGGTGCTTGATTCATCTTCCAGTAATGAAGGATGAGGTATTAAACATCCTTGATGTAGCTGAAGATAGATGGTATGTGGATTGCACAATTGGGCTAGGAGGGCATTCAAAAGCAATCCTTGAAAAAGGGGGCTGTGTGATTGGGATTGACCAGGATATTGAGGCATTAGAAATGGCTACGGAAAGTCTTTCTTTTTGGAAAGAGAGGGTTATTTTTAAAAAGGGGAATTTTAGAAATATAAAAGAAATCTTAAGCTCTATAGGGATAGATAGCGTTTCTGGTTTTTTATATGACCTTGGTATTTCATCTTATCAAATAGACAATCCAGAAAGGGGGTTTTCTTTTATGAGCGATTATCCTCTTGATATGAGAATGGATAAAACAAATCCTATAAATGCAGAGATAATTGTGAATAGAAGCAAAGAGAAAGAGCTTTATAGAATAATTAAGGAATATGGAGAGGAATCAAGGGCAAAAAAAATAGCAAAGCTAATAGTTTCAAATAGACCTATTAAAACAGGAGTTGAATTAAGCTCTCTCATAATGAAGGTATACCATGGAAGAAGGGGGAAAATACATCCTTCTACAAGGACATTTCAAGCCTTAAGGATTGCTGTAAATGATGAGCTTAATGCCTTAAGGGAATCCTTGAATCAAATATTACCCTTACTTTCTGAGGGTGGAAGAATTGCGGTTATCTCTTTTCATTCCCTTGAGGATAGAATTGTAAAAGAGAGATTTAGAGAATGGAAAGAAGAGGGCACATTTAATATTTTAACAAAAAAACCAATAAGGCCAACTCTTTTAGAGATAAAAAGAAATCGCCAAGCAAGGTCAGCAAAACTAAGGGGAGGCGAGAAAATTGCAAAGGGTGGAGGTTAAAAAAATATGAAAAGAAGGATTAGGTGGATAAGAAATAGAAAGGAGGCTATTTTCCTCTCTATTTTTGTCTTTTTGTTTCTCTTCCTTATTGTCTTAGAGAACAACAAAATTACAAATTTAAGCTATGAAATTACAAGACAAGAAGATGAGTTAAAAAAAGAAAAAACAAAAAATGCCAATCTTACAATTGAGATTACAAGGCTTGCTTCTCCAAAAAGAATTGAGGAATTAGCAAGGTCTTATGGCCTTGTTAGTGCAAAACCAGAACAAATTACATTTCTTCCCGATGTAATTGTAAAGGAAGAAGAGGAAGAAAGGATGGAAGCTTTTTCTTTTCTTGCAAAGATATTTGAAAGGGGCATAGAAGCGAAAGAGAAATGAAGCTTTCATTTCTTCTTTGTTCCCTTTCAGAGAAAGAGGTCTTTTATTTTAAGGATTTTAAAATAAAAAGCATCACAGATGATTCAAGGGATATAAAGGAAAACTCCCTTTTTGTTGCAATTAAGGGAGAAAAATTCGATGGCCATTCGTTTATTCAAGAGGCAATTAAAAAGGGTGCATCCTGTATTGTAGTTGAGGATAAAAAATATATTGGAGAAGATTTTACCTTTATTCTTGTTCCTTCATCTCGGAGGGCATTATCACAATTGGCATCAGCCTTTTTTGGAAATCCAGGGCAATCCCTAGAGATTATTGGAATCACAGGAACAAATGGAAAGACAACCACTGTGTTTTTAATTGAGGAAATTTTTAAAAAGGCTTCCTTTTCTATAGCAAGATTCTCAACCATAGGACATAGGATAGGGGATTGTGATATTCCTACCCTCCTTACAACACCCCCTCCCTTGGAGATGTTTAAGCTCCTTTTAAAAGCAAAAAATGAGGGAGCAAAATTTGTTGTAATGGAGGTGTCATCACACGGACTTTCTTTAGAGAGGGTCTCTGGAATAAAATTTAAACAGGCAATCTTTACAAACCTTACCCAAGACCACCTTGATTTTCATAAGACTTTTGAGAATTATCTCCTTGCAAAAAAAAGCCTTTTTTTATCTTTAAGTAAGAAAAGCAGCGCTTTTGTTAATATTGATTCTTTCTTCTATAAAAAAATTATAAGTGGAATAAAAGCAAGGATAATAACATACGGGATTGAAAATAATGCTGATATTAAAGCAAGTGATATAAAAGAAAATGCAGATGGAATTTCCTTTTCAATTAAAGGAGAGAGGATAAATACAAGGCTTTATGGAACATACAATATCTATAATTGCCTTGCCGCCATATCTTGTGCTCTTACAAATGGAATTTCCTTTGATGTTATAAAAGAAACCCTTTCTAATTTTAAGCCACCAGCGGGAAGATTTGAGGTTATCTGGAAAAAACCCTTTGTGGTTGTTGATTATGCCCATACGCCCGATGGGCTATCTTGTGTCTTGAAAGCAGGATTAAGCCTTAAGCCAAAAAGAATAATCCTTGTCTTTGGATGTGGAGGAAATAGGGAGAAAGAGAAAAGACCAATAATGGGAAAAATTGCCTCTGATTTAAGTGATATTCCCATTGTTACATCTGATAACCCAAGGGATGAAGACCCAGAAATGATTATGGAGGAAATAGAACAAGGGATAAAAAAAGCATATTTGCGGATTTTAAATAGAGAGGAAGCAATAAAAAAGGCAATAGAATTGGCAGATAAAGATGACCTTGTTTTAATTGCAGGAAAAGGACACGAGGATTACCAAATAATTGGGAATAAAAGAATACCATTTTCCGACAAAAAGGTTGCCTTGGGAATATTAAAAGAAATGCAAAGTTTTTAGTTTCTTATGTTTTACTGGTTATTTTACGAGGTTTTATACCCTGATATTTCATTTTTTAGGGTTTTTAAGTATATTACCACAAGGGCATTCTGTGCCTCTTTATGTTCACTTTTTTTTGTCCTTATTTTTACACCAATTTTTATAAATTATCTTAAGAAAAGGGGAATTTGCGAAAGGGTGAAGGAAGAATATCTTGAAAACCATATCCATAAAAGCACAATCCCAACAATGGGTGGAATAATTATTTTATTTGCCATTATTACATCAACCCTCCTTTTCTCAAGGCTTGATAATCGCTTAATAATCCTTATTCTCCTTGTAACAATAGGTTTTGGACTTCTTGGTTTTCTTGATGACTCTCTTAAAACAAGAAAAAGACCATTAAAGATAAGGGAAAAGCTATCTGGAGAGATAGGCATAGCTATTCTTATCAGCATATACTTATTTCTTTACCCATTAAGCCCTTCTTCCACAAACATTGCCTTTCCGTTCACAAAGGGCTTTTTTATTAACCTTGGCATATTCTATATCCTCTTTTGTATTCTTGTCATTGTCTCCTCATCAAATGCGGTTAATCTTACAGATGGTCTGGATGGCCTTGCCATTGGAAGCTGTATCTTTGTTTGCCTTGGCCTTATTGTAATGGGCTATCTTGCTGGACATATAAAGCTTGCCGCCTACCTTAAGATAAGCTATGTGCCACAAGCAGGTGAGCTTGTTGTCTATCTGGCATCTTTGCTTGGTGCTTCTTTGGGTTTTCTCTGGTTCAATAGCCATCCAGCTACAATTTTTATGGGAGATACAGGTTCGCTTACATTAGGAGGGGTAATGGGGACAATAGCCCTTGTTATAAAGCAAGAGATTCCTTTAATAATCTTAGAAGGTCTTTTTGTGCTTGAGGCAGGTTCTACACTCATCCAGATCATCTCATTTAGAATAACAGGGAAAAAGATATTTCTTATGGCTCCCCTTCATCACCATTTTGAAAAGAAGGGATGGTATGAGTCAAAGATTGTTATAAGGTTTTGGATAATTGCGATAATCTTCGTCCTCCTTTCGTTTGTTACACTCAAGATACGATAATGTTGAATCTTAAGGATAAGAATGTAATTGTTTTGGGGTTAGGTAAATCTGGGATTGCTTCTTGCCATCTCCTTACAAGGCTTGGTGCTCATATTATTGCCTTTGATGAGAAAAGGGAAGAAGAGCTTAAGGAGGTAATTAAAAAATTACCAAAGGGTGTTGTTGTCCAATGTGGAAAGATTTTAAGGCTTCCTCCTTCAGATCTTATCGTGGTAAGCCCTGGGATACCATCAGATATTTCATATATAAAAAAGGCGAAGGCTGATGGGATTCCCATAATAGGAGAAATAGAACTTGGTTTTCAAATGCTTTTAGGCCAGCCAATAATTGCAATAACAGGAACAAATGGAAAGACAACAACCACAACCCTGATTGGAAAACTCCTTGAAGATGCAAAGCTAAATCCCGCTGTTTGTGGAAATATTGAAATTCCCTTTACATCTTGTAATATTTCCAAAGAAAACATTGTTATCCTTGAGGTATCAAGCTTTCAGCTTGAAACAATAATTGAATTTAAGCCAAATATCTCTGTATTTTTAAACTTTGCACCCGATCACCTTGATAGATATTTAAATATAGAGGATTATATGAAGGTAAAGGCAAGGATATTTGAAAATCAAACAAAGGATGATATTATGCTAATAAATGCAGACGATCCTGTTGTGCTTAACCTTTCAAGGAGAAGCAGGGCAAAACCATATTTATTTTCTACCCGACAGATCCTGCAAGAAGGCCTTTTTATAAGGAATAATTGGATTGTGGCGAGGTTTGCTGGTAAGGAGGAAAGGATATTTCCTTTGTCTGATATTAAGCTTATCGGCATTCATAACATTGAAAATATCCTTGCCTCTATCCTGGTTGCCATTATTTTAAGGGTAGAGGTTTCATCAATAAGAAATACTATAAGGAATTTTAAAGGTCTTCCCCATCGGATACAGGAGGTAGCAAATATATCGGGTGTAAGGTTTATAAATGATTCAAAGGCTACAAACATCGCATCTGTTATTGCTGCTTTATCATCGTTTGATAAGCCCATTATTTTACTTGCAGGTGGAAGGGATAAGGGAGAGGATTATACAAGGCTTATCCCTTACCTTAAGGAAAGGGTAAAAAAGCTTATATTATTTGGAGAATCTGCTGACCTTATCGGCTCTATGGTAAGGGAGGCTGTAGAGATTTATAAGGTGGAAAGCCTTAAAGACGCTGTAGACCTCTCCTATGCTTTAGCAGGCTTTGATGATTGCGTTCTCCTTTCTCCAGCTTGTTCAAGCTTTGACCAATTCTCAAGCTATAAGGAGAGGGGAGAGGCTTTTACAAAGAATGTGCTTGCTTTAAAGGAAAGACTAAATAATGTATGTGTTTAAATCTTAAATACTAAAATGGAAGAGGAATCTTTACAAAGAAATGCTAATATCTTTCTTGTTATAACCATTGCCCTTGTTGCTTTTGGTCTTCTTATGATCTTTAGTTCATCGGGCATAGTTACCCATACCCTTTCTAAAAAAGGGATGTATTATTCCCTAGTAAAGCAATTGGCTTGGGTTTCTATAGGCTTTTTATCCATCTTTATTATCATTATCTTAAAAAAGGATTTAGAATGGTGGAATAAATATTCATTTTTGCTTCTTTTTTTGCTTTTGTTGCTTCTTGCTTCTACCTTGCTTTTTCATACTGATAAGACCGCAAGGAGATGGATAATGGGGGGTCAGCCATCTGAACTTGTAAAGGTATTTTTTATTCTTTATCTATCATCATTCTTTTCAAAAAAAGAGGATTCTAATGAAAGTTTTATAAAAGGTCTTGTTCCTCCCTGCCTTATTTTAGGGGTTATCCTTTCTATCCTTGCTGTTCAACCTCACTATGGAATGGCTGTATTTTTTTGCCTTCTTACCCTTTCTGTATTCTTTATTGCAGGAATAAAGATAAGGCATCTCCTTCTCCTTCTCCTTATCTTTTCTATTATTATGGCACCAATAATTGGAAGCAAAGAGTATGCAAGGAATAGAATCAGGGCATTTTTAAGCAAATGTCCCATTGCTTGCAATGTGAAATGGGTGCTTAAAGGATTTGTTGAAAATACCAGTGATAAAGAAGCGGATAGGTGGCAGGTTGAGCAATCAATAATTGCTTTGGGTTCTGGAGGGTTATTTGGTGTTGGATTGGGAAAGAGTAAGCAGAAACTTTCCTGGGTTCCCCTTCCATATACAGATTTTATCTTTTCTATTATTGGAGAAGAGCTTGGTTTTATTTTGGGAAGCCTTATAGTATTTGTTCTATTTGGCCTTTTTGCCTATTTTGGTTTTTCCATTGCTTGTCAAGCCCAATCTCAATCAGGCTTTTTTCTTGCCTTTTCTCTTACTTTTTCTATTATTCTTCAAGCAATTGTAAACATTGCAATTGTCTCAGATACCATTCCAACCACAGGGCTTCCCCTTCCATTTATAAGCTATGGTGGCTCCTCTTTGCTTTCCAATCTTATCTCTGTTGGATTGATAATAAATGTAGCAAGGTCTAGTCAGCATAATGTTTAATGTATGTGTTCAGCATAAAGAATAACCAAGGAGAGAATGTCTTTAGGTTATAGTATCTTCCATTACTTTAGTGCAAAAATAGATAGTGTGTGTTTATCTGTTTAAAAATTCATCCACCTTTTAAGAAATTTTGAATTCTAAATTTTGAATTTTGAATTGAAAAAGGTTAAGTTTTATAAAATTTTCCTTAAGATTATCTAATAGTTGGCTGATTATGGCTTTTTATCAAAGGAAGCTTAAATATACAAGGGAGGAGCTAAACACATACGAAGTTAGTTTTTTTGGATGAATATCTTACATATCCTTTCTCAAGAATTTCTTACCGGCGCAGAAACCTATGCTGTGCTTTTGGGTAATTTCTTTACCAAGCAAGGTAATCTCTTATTTTATACCTCAGATAAAATGCATAGGAATATAGAGGGTAAATTCTATCCTTTACCTATTCATAGAAACAACAAAAGCCTTTTTGGCAGGATAAAAAATATCATTCGCCTAATCTTTCTTATTAAAAAAGAAGGAATAGAGATTTGTCATACCCATTCAAGGGCAGGCTCCTTTCTTGCCTACTTTGCCTGTAAATTTTGCCGTATTCCTTATGTTACTACGGTTCATGGGATGCTTCCGGTGCATTTTTCCAGTAAGATTTTTCCTTGCTTTGGAAGGATTGTTATTGCTCCAAGTAAGATAATAAAGGATCATCTTATCAATGAGTTTGGCATAAATGAGAAAAGAATAAGGGTTATTCCCCATCCTATAGAAGTAAAAACTCAGGAACAAGAAGCAAGAGACAAAACCCCTTTAGAAATTGCCTATATCTCAAGGATGAATGGGCCTAAGGCAGATTGTGCTTTGCTTGCCATTGAATCAATGCCCAAGGTTTTATCTAGTATTCCTAAAACAAGGCTTTTGATTGTGGGAGATGGAAAGAGAAGTAAGGAGGTTAAGGAGGCATTAGAGAGAATAAACAAAGTCATGGGAGAGGTGATTACCTTTATTGGCTGGCAGGATTCTATAACTGAGATCATTGCTTCCTCAGAGATTATAATTGGTTCAGGCTATGTAGGATTAGAAGCATTGTTATTAGAAAAACCCCTCATCTGTTTTGGTGAGGCAAGGCTGGGTGGTTTGTTTAAAGAAAAGAA